>NZ_VMLO01000038.1:0-12861 GCF_013276735.1 Streptococcus sp. 1559 | reverse complement strand
TTGAGCAACCTGCGGCTAGCTTCCCAGTTTGCTCTTTGATTTTCATTGAGTATAAGAAGTCCTTTTCCTTTAAGGAAGAGGCTTTTTACTTGCTTTTCTGCTGCTTCCTCATTTGTCCTAAAGCCTTTTTTGTGTTAAAATGAATGGTATGAAAGCTAAAAAAATGTGGATGGCAGGTCTGGCTCTGCTTGGTATTGGGAGCCTTGCCCTTGCTACGAAAAAAGTTGCAGATGACCATAAGCTCAGGAAGACTCAGGAAGAGTTGACAGCGATTGTGCGAGACCATTTTTCAGACATGGGAGAAATTGCGACCCTCTATGTTCAAGTTTACGAAAGCGGTCTAGAGAGCTTGGTTGGTGGCGTGATTTTTGAGGATGGGCGTCATTATACCTTTGTCTATGAAAATGAAGACCTAGTCTATGAGGAGGAAGTCTTATGATACAACCAGCAAGTTTAGAAGAATTAGCATCCTTAGTAGAAAAAGATGGCAAGAAGGTCTTTCTTTTTGTGGCGGACTGGTGTGGCGATTGTCGTTATATCTATCCTGCCTTGCCAGAAATTGAGGAGACCAATCCAGAGTTCACCTTTATTCGTGTGGACCGAGACCAGTATATGGATTTGGCTAAACTCTGGGATGTTTATGGAATTCCTAGCCTTGTTGTTCTAGAAAAGGACAAGGAAATTGGTCGTTTTGTTAATCGCGACCGTAAAAGTAAGCAACAAATTAACGACTTTTTAGCAGGACTGAAATAGGAGAAAAAGAAAACAATGATTTTTACATACAACAAAGAACATGTCGGTGATGTCCTTATGGTCATCGTGAAAAATAGCGGAGATGCCAAACTGGATGTAGAACGCAAAGGCAAGGTAGCCCGTGTTTTTCTCAAAGATAATGGGGAAACAGTGGCTTGGAATATTTTTGAAGTTTCAAGTTTATTTGAAATTGCAGAGTTCGGTCAAGTCTTTTTATCAGATGAACAGGTCGCTCGTTTGAACCAAGAATTGCAGGCGGAAGGTTTTAAAGAAGAAATTGTCAATGACAAGGAACCTAAGTTTGTTGTTGGTGAAATTGTCGAGATGGTAGTCCATCCTGATAGTGACCACCTCAACATCTGCCAAGTTGCAGTCGCAAGTGATAAGATCGTGCAAATCGTTGCAGGGGCTCCCAATGCGCGTGTGGGGTTGAAAACCATTGTCGCTCTTCCTGGAGCTATGATGCCCAAAGGCAATCTTATTTTACCAGGCGAACTTCGTGGTGAAAAGAGTTTTGGAATGATGTGCAGTCCTCGTGAATTGAATCTGCCAAATGCTCCACAAAAACGTGGTATTATTGAATTATCAGAAGACCAAGTTGTCGGAACACCATTCGACCCAGCTAAACACTGGACTGCCTAAGAAGTTGTTAATATCTGATAGACCAGATAGAAGGAAATAAGATGGCAAAAAATGTAGTGATTACAGGAGCGACATCAGGTATTGGTGAAGCAATTGCGCGTGCTTATCTGGAGCAGGGTGAGAATGTCGTTCTAACTGGACGACGGACAGACAGATTAGAAACTCTTAAGTCGGAGTTTGCAGCAATCTATCCAAATCAAAATGTCTGGACCTTTCCACTAGACGTGACGAATATGACCATGGTGAAGACTGTCTGCTCCGATATTCTAGAAACGATAGGTCAGATTGATATATTGGTCAATAACGCTGGACTAGCTCTTGGCTTGGCACCCTATCAGGACTATGAAGAGTTGGATATGTTGACCATGCTGGATACCAATGTCAAAGGTTTAATGGCAGTCACTCGCTCTTTCTTGCCAGCAATGGTAAAAGCCAATCAAGGACATATCATCAATATGGGGTCAACCGCAGGAATTTATGCCTATGCTGGTGCCGCTGTTTACTCAGCTACCAAGGCTGCGGTTAAGACCTTTTCGGATGGACTGCGAATTGATACCATCGCAACGGATATCAAGGTGACGACCATTCAGCCTGGAATTGTTGAAACAGATTTTTCTACAGTGCGTTTTCACGGTGATAAAGAACGAGCTGCGACGGTTTATCAGGGAATCGAAGCCTTGCAGGCACCAGACATCGCAGACACAGTAGTCTATGTGACCAGTCAACCTCGTCGTGTTCAGATTACAGATATGACCATTATGGCCAATCAACAGGCGACAGGTTTCATGGTTCATAAAAAATAAAAAATTTTCTCGAAAAGTTACAAATTTCTGTAACTTTTTTGATTTCCTACGAATAGATAAGTAGGAGGAAGAAAATATGTATAATAAAGTTATCATGATTGGGCGTTTAACGTCTACACCGGAATTGCACAAAACCAACAATGACAAGTCAGTAGCGCGAACAACTATCGCTGTAAATCGTCGTTACAAAGACCAAAGCGGGGAACGCGAAGCTGATTTTGTCAATATGGTCCTTTGGGGCAGACTAGCAGAAACTTTGGCAAGCTACGCAACCAAAGGAAGTCTCATTTCAGTGGATGGGGAATTACGTACTCGTCGTTTTGAGAAAAATGGTCAGATGAATTATGTGACTGAAGTACTTGTTACAGGATTCCAACTCTTGGAAAGTCGTGCCCAACGTGCTATGCGAGAAAATAACGCAGGGCAGGATTTGGCAGATTTGGTTTTGGAAGAGGAAGAATTGCCATTTTAATACTCTTCGAAAATCTCTTCAAACCACGTTAGCTTTATCCACAACCTCAAAGCAATGCTTTGAGCAGCCTGCGGNNTTTTCATTGAGTATAAACATTAAAAAGTCTGAGTTGGTCTCAGGCTTTTTATCTTGAGAAAGTCAGACTTTTTTCTTGACTATTTCTGACCAAGTGATACAATAGAACTATGAATTAGCACTCAGATATAAAGAGTGCTAATACTATCTATCTCATTATGGAGGAAAACAGATGTTGAAACCATTAGGAGACCGTGTGGTCTTGAAAATCGAAGAAAAAGAACAAACTGTTGGAGGCTTTGTCCTTGCAGGCTCAGCCCAAGAAAAAACAAAAACAGCCCAAGTTGTAGCTACTGGACAAGGTGTTCGTACCTTGAACGGTGACTTGGTAGCTCCAAGCGTTAAGCCTGGAGACCGTGTCTTAGTTGAAGCCCACGCAGGTCTTGATGTCAAAGATGGCGATGAAAAGTACATCATCGTAGGCGAAGCTAACATCTTGGCAATCATTGAAGAATAGAAGGAGAAAGTAAGTATGTCAAAAGAAATTAAATTTTCATCAGATGCTCGTTCAGCTATGGTTCGTGGTGTCGATATCCTTGCAGACACTGTTAAAGTAACCTTGGGACCAAAAGGTCGTAACGTTGTGTTGGAAAAATCATTTGGTTCACCACTCATCACCAATGACGGTGTGACTATTGCCAAAGAAATTGAATTAGAAGACCATTTTGAAAATATGGGTGCCAAATTGGTATCAGAAGTAGCTTCAAAAACCAATGATATCGCAGGTGATGGAACTACAACTGCAACTGTTTTGACCCAAGCAATCGTTCGCGAAGGAATCAAAAACGTCACTGCTGGAGCAAATCCAATCGGTATTCGTCGTGGGATTGAAACAGCAGTTGTCGCAGCAGTTGAAGCTTTGAAAAACAACGCCATCCCTGTTGCCAATAAAGAAGCTATCGCTCAAGTTGCAGCCGTATCTTCTCGTTCTGAAAAAGTTGGTGAGTACATCTCTGAAGCAATGGAAAAAGTTGGCAAAGACGGTGTCATCACCATCGAAGAGTCACGTGGTATGGAAACAGAGCTTGAAGTCGTAGAAGGAATGCAGTTTGACCGTGGTTACCTTTCACAGTACATGGTGACAGATAGCGAAAAAATGGTGGCTGACCTTGAAAATCCGTACATTTTGATTACAGACAAGAAAATTTCCAATATCCAAGAAATCTTGCCACTTTTGGAAAGCATTCTCCAAAGCAATCGTCCACTCTTGATTATTGCGGATGATGTGGATGGTGAGGCTCTTCCAACTCTTGTTTTGAACAAGATTCGTGGAACCTTCAACGTAGTAGCAGTCAAGGCACCTGGTTTTGGTGACCGTCGCAAAGCCATGCTTGAAGATATCGCCATCTTAACAGGCGGAACAGTTATCACAGAAGACCTTGGTCTTGAGTTGAAAGATGCGACAATTGAAGCTCTTGGTCAAGCAGCGAGAGTGACCGTGGACAAAGATAGCACGGTTATTGTAGAAGGTGCAGGAAATCCTGAAGCGATTTCTCACCGTGTTGCGGTTATCAAGTCTCAAATCGAAACTACAACTTCTGAATTTGACCGTGAAAAATTGCAAGAACGCTTGGCCAAATTGTCAGGTGGTGTAGCGGTTATTAAGGTCGGAGCCGCAACTGAAACTGAGTTGAAAGAAATGAAACTCCGCATTGAAGATGCCCTCAACGCTACTCGTGCAGCTGTTGAAGAAGGTATTGTTGCAGGTGGTGGAACAGCTCTTGCCAATGTGATTCCAGCTGTTGCTACCTTGGAATTGACAGGAGATGAAGCAACAGGACGTAATATTGTTCTCCGTGCTTTGGAAGAACCCGTTCGTCAAATTGCTCACAATGCAGGATTTGAAGGATCTATCGTTATCGATCGTTTGAAAAATGCTGAGCTTGGTATAGGATTCAACGCAGCAACTGGCGAGTGGGTTAACATGATTGATCAAGGTATCATTGATCCAGTTAAAGTGAGTCGTTCAGCCCTACAAAATGCAGCATCTGTAGCCAGCTTGATTTTGACAACAGAAGCAGTCGTAGCCAATAAACCAGAACCAGTAGCCCCAGCTCCAGCAATGGATCCAAGCATGATGGGCGGGATGATGTAAGCTTTCTATAAAAAACACAAAAGGAGGGAATGACTAACCCTTCTTTTTATAATATTCACTTCTAAATTGATTTGAGCTCTCCTAACTTATATGATAAAATAAGACTAGAAAAAGGAGAAGAACATGATCGATGTAGAAGAAATTCTGTGCAAGATGCCCCCCAATCAGAAGATTAATTATGACCGTGTCATGCAGAAAATGGTACAAGCATGGGAGAAAAATGAGCAGCGGCCAACCATTCTCGTGCATGTTTGCTGTGCCCCTTGTAGTACCTATACACTAGAATATTTGACCAAGTATGCAGATGTGACCATCTATTTTGCCAATTCTAATATCCATCCCAAGGTAGAATACCATAAGCGGGTCTATGTCATCAAGAAATTTGTTAGTGATTTTAATGAGCGGACAGGAAATACGGTTCAGTACCTAGAAGCTCCCTACGAACCCAATGAATACCGAAAACTAGTTAGGGGACTAGAGGAGGAGCCCGAAGGTGGCGACCGTTGCAAGGTTTGTTTTGACTACCGACTGGATAAAACAGCGCAAGTGGCTATGGACTTGGGCTTTGACTACTTTGGTTCAGCCTTGACCATCAGTCCTCATAAGAATTCTCAAACCATCAACAGCATCGGAATCGATGTGCAAAAAATTTACACGACCCACTATCTTCCCAACGATTTCAAGAAAAATCAAGGCTACAAACGTTCAGTAGAGATGTGTGAGGAGTATGATATCTATCGTCAATGTTATTGTGGCTGCGTCTATGCAGCCCAAGCCCAGAATATTGACCTGGTTCAAGTTAAGAAGGACGCTACAGCATTCTTGTTGGGTAAGGATGTTGAGAAAGACTATTCTCATATCAAATTTATAGTAGATTGAAACTAGAATAGTACACCTTTACTTCTAAAACATTGTTAGAAATCGATTTGACTGTCCTTATTTCATTTTACTATACTATTACGAAATTAGATATATAAATGAAAACTTGCCTCAAGGTAGGTTTTTTGCTAGTAGAAAAGCGATAGACAGAAATTGCTGGACCAATCTTTGAATTTCTAGTCCAAGGCTTGTGAGTCTTCAACAAGCCTTGGACTCTTAAAAAAATGAAGTTTTGCTCAAAAGAGCTTTTTAAATTAAAACGAGCAATTATCAGTTCAAATCTGTTTCAAAAGAAGAACGGATAAATTAATTGATGCTTGGTTTTTGAGTTAGGAAGTTAAGCATGCTAAACTGAGTCGTAGGAATAAATTTCTTTATAGAAATGTGTTACAACTCTGCTATAACGGAATATTCCTTTTTTGCATTTATACAACTTATTTAACACTATCTTTATTCTTGTGATATAATGTCAAATTATAGAGTGGAGGTCGTTTAAAATGATTGATAAAGTAATTGAACAATATAAAAGTCATGATAATCTTGATATTCGAGTAGAATTGCATAAGAAGTATTCAAAAAATAAATTGGGATTTAATAATTGGATATTTTCTAACTACCAAATCACTGATGAAGTAAAGGTTCTAGAATTAGGATGTGGTACAGGAGAACTGTGGAAAAGCAATAGTGATTCTATAGATAAAATGAAGCAGTTGATTGTTACAGATTTTTCTAAAGATATGGTAAAATCAACGAAGTCAGTGATTGGAAATAGAGACAATGTCAACTATGAGATAATGGATATTCAAAAGATTTCTTTTGAGAATGAAACGTTTGATATTGTTATTGCTAATATGCTTCTACATCATGTGAATTATATTCCTAGAGCGCTATCTGAGGTGAATAGAGTCTTAAAAACAGGAGGTGTTTTTTACTGTGCTACATTTGGTGAAAATGGAGTTGTAGATTATTTGGCAAATTTATTTAAAGATGAGGTTAATCAAGATTTAGAAAATAAAACGTTTACTTTACAAAATGGTAAAAGGTACCTGAGTAGGTGTTTTAACTCTGTCGATACATTACTCTATGATGATGAGTTACAGGTAACTAGTATAGATGACCTAGTTAAATACATCCAATCGTTTAAAGGAATTTCAGAAATAGGTTCGCTAGAAGAAAAAGTCATTTGTAAAAGATTGGAAGTACATTTTCATAAGGGTAAGTTAATTATTCCTAAAGAATATGGTATGTTTATCGCTCGAAAAGAAAGTTAAGGGAATGAAAGTGTGAAAAATTACGGAGAAGCTTTTCGATATTTTAGAAAATTAAACGGATATTCTTTAGAGTATGCTGCAGCTGATTCTATATCAAAATCTCAACTTTCTAGATTTGAAAGGGGAGAAAATGAAATTTCTCTTTCAACGTTTTTTGAATTATTATCAAATATCAATGTTTCGATAGAGAATTTTTGTAATCACCTAGAACATTATAAAAGATCGGAACGTGATGATTTTTTGGTTAATTTATCTCCGAATTTTTATAGTTTGAATACTAAAGGGTTGGAGGAAATAAAAAATGAGCAACAAAAACTTTTTGAGAAGAGTGGGGAAAAAACTTATAAAATAAATACAATAATGGTTCAGGGATTATTAAATCAGATAGATTGTAATCATGTAGTTAGTAGAGATGATCTAAATTTAGTATATGACTATTTATTCCAAAAGGAACGATGGGAGTCCTATGAGATAACACTGATTGGTAATTTATATCATCTTTTTGAAATAGATTATATTTACAGAGTTGGAAAAGAAATACTAGAGCGTACACATTATTACGAAAAAATCGGTAAGAATAGAAATTTAGTTGTGTCAGCTTGTTTAAATTTTTGGTTCTGTTGCCTTGAAAATTCACATCTAATATATGCAGACTACTTTGAAATGAAATTAAAAAAATTATTAAAAGATGACACAAAAGTTTTTGAAAAATCTACATTCAAATTTGTAAAAGGATATAAAATATATCTGACTGAATCTAAAGAATCTGGAATTAAACAAATGAACGATGTCATAAAATATTTTGAGTTTATTGAATCTAAAAGTATTGCTTTATATTTTCAAAAACGATTAAATGAGCTGGTAGATTAAATACCATTTTCTCTGTCGAGATATTGTTTTTAAAATGTTGTACCAAGTGATTGATGCTATGTGGAAATAAAAAAATACGAAGTTGACCTGTATTTTTTATACTAATCATCTTCGTATTTTTTGTATTAAACGATATAAGTTTGTTGTAAACTTACAAGGAACAGAGACATTAAAAAATAACAGTATATCTATTTGTTTTATATATTTTACGAATTCTGCATAAATCTCTTTCTAGTAAGGTGTTGTAACTCTGCTATAATGGATTTATTCCTTTTTGTTTTTACACAATTTATTTTACACTACCAAAAAAACAAGGTCAGGATTTTGTTCCTGACCTTTGACAACTTTACCGATTCTTTAGTTCTACATAGCGCTTGTACCAAATGTTTACATAGGCTTCTGAGAAAGGACCACGTCCATTGTTAATCCAATCAACAAGAATTTTGACATGTTCTTTTAAAATATAGTCCAAATCATCAGAATAATTCATTTTGCGTTTGTGACGCTCGTACTCTTCAACGTCCAAGAGACGTTTTTCCCCATCTGTAAAAATTTTAACATCCAAATCGTAATCAATATACTTCAGTGCTTCTTCATCCAGATAGTAGGGGCTAGCCATATTGCAATAGTAAGAAGTTCCATTATCACGAATCATGGCAATGATATTAAACCAATATTTCTTGTGAAAGTAAACAATAGCCGGTTCTCGAGTGACCCAACGACGACCATCACTTTCGGTAACAAGTGTATGATCGTTGACACCAATAATGGCGTTTTCTGTTGTTTTTAGTACCATGGTGTCCCACCAAGTTCGGTGGAGACTCCCATCATGCTTATAACTTTGAATTGTAATAAAGTCGCCTTCTTTTGGAAGCTTCATAACTAACCAACTTTCTACAATTTATAAGTTTATCATTTACTATTGTACCATAAAATTACCTAAAATCTGTGAATTTCACTTGGAAATATTAAAGATATTCTCTAAGAGCGCTTGCTATATCTAAAGATATTCTCTAAGAGCGCTTGCTATATCCGAAAAATCGTAGCCCTTTCGTGCTAAAACTTGAGTTAAACGCTGCTTCAGTTCGTATCCTTCATACTTTCGAGCATACTTAGTATATTGCTTATCAAGTTCCTTGAAGATGAGTTCTTGAGTCGTTTCTTGGTCAATTTGGCTATCTAAGTCGTCAAAGGCAATTTTGGCATCAGAATAAGAGAAGCCCTTGTTAGTCAAGCTCTGGATAATCTTATCTTGCAGGGCACGAGCTGGAAGTTTTCCCTCATATTTTTTCAATAGTTTATTAGCTACACGTTGAGCAACTTCAGAAAAATCAAATTCTTTCAAGTTCTCTTCTATAGTAGATTTTGAAATCCCTTTTTGAGCTAGTTTCTGAGTCAGCACATAAGGACCCTTGTCTCCTGACAGTTGATTAGCATTGATGCTAGCATAAGCGTATTGGCTATCATTGATCCACTTATCTTCTTTAAGATTAGCAATGACTTGAGAAACGATGTTTTCATCAATATCGTATTTTTTTAGATATTCTCTGACCTCTTTTTCAGTGCGTGCTTTAAAGGATAAATGGTAGAGAGCCAGATTCTTACCATAAGAAAATTGAGCAAAGTCCTGAATCTCTTTCAATTCCTCTTGGCTTATCACCTTATCTCTCGATAACATAAAACGAACAATTGTGTCTTCGGTGATATAGCATTTGTCGCCATTATCAAGCTCCATCAGATAGAGTCTTTTTTTCTTTTCAAGTTTTGTGATTTTCATAATTTCCTTTCATCTAAATGCTTCGAAAGCTGCAACAAGTCGGAGTTTATCCATATCTACATATTCTCTACCGTAATAGTCGAGAAATAATTCAGCATACGTAGCATCTTGTAGGTTGTAATGAAGGGACCAAATTGCCCAAAAGAGGTCGATATGTCGGTCACTAAAACCAGCCAATCCCAAGTCAATAAAGCAAGAAAAATGCGAGGCATCCTTCAAGATGAAATTTGGCAGGCAGGCATCTCCATGAATAAAAGCATCAGCTTTGAGAAGGTGACCTTTCTCTTGTATTAGTTGGTAAGCTTCTTCACGACTGTGAATATGAAATTGAGGCAGAAGAGTCTTGTTATAAAAAGTCCCCTTCTGATAGTTGTTTAAGGCTTTTTCTTTATAACGCTTCAGATGATTTTCCGACGGAAAAGATTGTGGTTTAAGACTGTGAAGTTTGTTTAATGCTTGAGCTAGGGTTTGACAGAGTTTTTCGGGTTGATTTAAAAAATCGAGAGCATTTCTGCCAATGGCTTCTTTGGTCAGAAGGAAGTCCTTTTTTGCTGATAAATAGGTAATCACTGGAGTTCCCAATCCTTCAGTTTCGAACCAATTTGCAATCTTAGCTTCTTGAGCTAATCTGCCTTTTTGATCTATTTTTAAATAGTAACCTGAATCTATATATAGGACAGTTGCACTTGAATGAGAAGAACTATCAGAGAGATTAGCTCCCTTGATATAGCTTCGTAATTGTTCAGGGAAATCTAGTATACTAAAGCGAGGTGTTTTTGAATTCATGCTTTTATTGTAACATATTCTTAAATATCTTAGAAACTCCATGGTATAATAGACCTATGAATCTAAAAATAAAACAAAAAATACCATTAAAAATCAAGCGCATGGGAATTAATGGTGAGGGAATCGGCTTTTACCAAAAAACATTAGTCTTTGTACCCGGTGCTCTCAAAGGCGAAGATATCTATTGTCAGATTACTTCTATTAAACGTAACTTTGTTGAAGCGAAATTATTAAAGGTCAACAAAAAGTCTAAATTCCGCGTTGTGCCAGCTTGTACTATTTATAATGAGTGCGGAGGCTGCCAAATCATGCACCTGCATTATGATAAGCAGCTGGAGTTCAAGACGGACTTGCTTCATCAAGCGCTGAAAAAATTTGCTCCTGCAGGATATGAAAACTATGAAATTCGTCCAACTATTGGAATGCAGGAACCAAAATATTACCGAGCTAAGTTACAATTTCAGACTCGAAAATTTAAGAATCAGGTCAAGGCGGGCTTATATGCACAAAACTCTCACTATTTAGTAGAGTTGAAAGACTGCCTGGTACAAGACAGGGAAACCCAAGTGATTGCTAATCGTCTAGCGGAATTACTTACTTATCACCAGATTCCAATCACAGATGAGAGAAAAGTTCTAGGTGTTAGGACTATTATGGTCCGACGAGCAAGAAAGACTGGACAGGTTCAGATTATTATTGTTACAAATCGTCAGCTTAATTTAACCCAACTAGTAAAAGATTTAGTTAAAGATTTCCCAGAAGTTGTGACAGTAGCTGTGAATACAAATACAGCTAAAACCAGTGAGATTTATGGTGAAAAGACAGAGATTATCTGGGGACAAGAGAGTATTCAAGAAGGTGTACTCGATTATGAATTTTCACTATCTCCTCGAGCTTTCTATCAACTAAATCCTGAACAAACAGAAGTTCTTTATAACGAGGCGGTAAAAGCCTTGGATGTTAATAAAGAAGACCATTTGATTGACGCTTATTGTGGAGTTGGAACAATTGGATTTGCCTTTGCAAAGAAAGTTAAAACACTCAGAGGTATGGATATTATTCCAGAAGCTATTGAAGATGCCAAGCGAAATGCTAAAAGAATGGGATTTGACAACACACATTACGAAGCAGGAACAGCGGAAGATATTATTCCTCGTTGGTACAAGGAAGGCTACCGAGCAGATGCTCTGATTGTGGACCCACCACGTACAGGTCTGGATGATAAGTTATTAGATACTATTCTTACCTATGTACCAGAAAAAATGGTTTATATTTCTTGTAATGTTTCGACTTTGGCAAGGGATTTGGTACGCTTAGTAGAAGTCTATGATCTTCATTATATCCAGTCGGTCGATATGTTCCCACATACAGCTCGAACGGAAGCAGTTGTAAAATTAATTAAAAAATTTTAAAAAAGTAGTGTCAATCGAAAGTGATGATGCCCCAAAAAATGGTGAGATTGAGGGCAATTATTTTGCTTTCATTTGACACGAGGAACCCTTGAAGCTGTTTTTTCAGCTAAACCAAGGCTAGTCTTAGCCTTGGCTCTCCAGCCTCACAGCTCCAAGCCTCTTATCAAATGAAATGCTTGTCTTAGACTCCTTATTTTCTCTCTCCTAAATGTAAGGGATAGAGTGATTTCCTTTAAGGAACAGCTTCCCATTTAGCGAGAAATAGATTATACTTGTAGCTGAGGAGAATGAAGCTCCTCACTAGTAAACTCTTCATAATCCTTTTTATTTTTCTGAAGATATTGTTTGAAAGATGTGAGTTTCCACGGATGGGTTTGTGGAGGGACATACTTGCGTCTTTCTTTTTTTGTTCTGGTTCTGATTCAAAGTTTTTCGAATAGAGTTCATGAACTAGTAGCTCCTTTGTGTGATAGATCTTGTCAGCGATATTGAGGTAGATGTCACCGTCAACTTCTTTTATAACGAATGCTTTTGTCTTTCTGCTGAAGTAGACTTCTTTTCCTTGTTCAACAGGGATATAGCAACGATTTTGGAATCGGATATGGTGTCCACTATCGACGACTCTCTCCGCCAGTCTAGCCAGAATGAGATTTCGTTCAGAGGGCTTAGGAGCCACCTCGAAGACAGAGAGTTTTGTCTTGTTTCCAAACTGTTCATTAAAGGTTTGAATGTAGGAAAGAAGGAAAGTATTGGCTTCTTCCAAGGTATGAATATTGTTTCGTTCCAGTTCAATAGGCAGGCGAGATTGTAGTGCCTGATTGAGTCTTTCGACTCTCCCTTTAGCTTGAGGGATAGCGGTTGTCTCAAGGAGAATCCCCAGTTGGTGACAGGCGTATCCAAACTGTGTATGGGTATCGCCCTCCATTTTCTTAGAGTTGGAGGCTTGATAGGCAAAGACCGTTCTCTTATCTGTTTTAATTTGAAGGGGAATGCCGTGATTGGCTAAGATTTGTTCAAGGACATGAT
>NZ_VMLO01000037.1:0-6332 GCF_013276735.1 Streptococcus sp. 1559 | reverse complement strand
TTGAGGTTGCAGATGGAAGCTGACGTGGTTTGAATTTGATTTTCGAAGAGTATTATAGTCCCATTAAACGATAAGCCTGATCTCTAAGGTCCTTATCTGTTTCAAATAGACCACGAGCTACTGTCGTCAAGGTTGCAGTGCCTGGTTTTCTGACACCACGCATACTCATACACATATGTTCTGCCTCAATGACAACAATGGCTCCCTTAGCTCCTAGATAGTCCATCAAGGCATCGGCCACTTCGATATTCAAACGTTCTTGAATTTGTGGCTTTTTCGAATAAACTTCAACCGTACGGGCTAGCTTAGACAAGCCTGCCACACGGCCATCTGGAATGTAGGCAATGTGCGCTCTACCATAAAATGGCAAGAAGTGGTGTTCACACATTGTATGGAAAAAAATATCCTTTTCTACCACCATATTATCATCAATAATCTCAAAGGATTTTGACAAATGTTCCTCCGCTGTTTGACCAAGACCTGAAAAAATCTCTTGGTACATACGAGCGACACGAGCAGGTGTTTCCTGTAAGCCCTCGCGGTTAGCGTCCTCTCCGACAGCCTCGATAATCATTTTTACAGCTGCTTCAATCTTTTGTGTATCCATTTTCATTCTTCCTCTCCATCAGATAGGCTCTCACTTGGCTCAAGAAATACAAGGAACCTGTGACAATCCTAACTGTTTGTTTCTCTTCTTTTTTATCTGTCAATTTCTGCTCTAGAAAATCCTGCCAACCTTGGTAGCTGAGATTTCTAGACTTAGCTGCCTCTTTCAGCACGCTTTCATCAGTCGCCCGACTATCGTCAAAATGTGTCAAAGTAAGCTCGGTATCTGGCATGGCCCCCAGCAAGTCCAACATATCCTCCAAGGCCTTGGTTTTAATACAAGTAAAGAGGATTTCCTTATGATAATCCGCAAAGCGTTCTTGCAAGGTTGCTAATAAAGCCTTGATAGCATGGGGATTGTGGGCCCCATCCAAGATCATCAAGGGATCTCTTGACACGATTTCCAAACGCCCTGGCCAACTTGTTTCTTCCAAGGCTTGAGCAAGCAAGTCATTGCTTGCTAGTTCTCGACCATCTTCTTGACAAAAAGTATCAAGTAAAGCTATGGCCATCCCAGCATTCTCTATTTGGTACAAACCAAGTAAACCTGTCTGGAAGCGACCTTGTCTGACAGCACTTGTATAGTCAAAGACTTCGCCTGTCACCACACTCTTTTGATGGCTGACCTGATAATCTGCCCCGTAGGCAAGTCTCGGCGCATCTTTCCCTTCTGCAATGCGGTCAATCACAGCCAAAGCATCTGGAGAAATGCGACCTGTCACCAAGGAAATACCTTGTTTGATAATACCAGCTTTCTGCTCTGCTATGGCTTCCAAGGTGTCACCAAGTAGAGCCACATGATCCAATCCAATAGTCGTGATTCCTGTCAAAATGGGCTGACAGACATTGGTACTATCTAAAAGTCCACCCATGCCGACTTCCATGATAGCCACGTCTACTTGCTCCGAGGCAAAGTAATCATAGGCTATGGCTGTGATAATCTCAAACTCGGTTGTCCCCTGCAAATTGGCGACCGCTTCTCCCTCCAGCAAAGACTGATAGTCTGCCATGAGGGCTTCTAGTCTAGCCTCTGGAATGGATCCCCCATTGATGCTAATCTGGTCTGTATAATGAATGAGATAGGGCGAGCTAAACACGCCAACTCTCAGCCCTAGCTTTTTCAGCATATTTGTCAAAAAAGCAATGGTCGAACCCTTGCCGTTGGTCCCTCCGATATGGATGACCTTGAGTTTGAGATGGGGATTGCCACGCAAAGCTAACAGTTCCACCATTCGTTCCAAGCCAAAATGCGGTTGATCCGTCCGGTAGTTAGCAATCCACTGATTGTTTTCAAATTCTTTCATCTTATTTGTATTGTTTTAAATCTAAATTTTCCGCTTCATCAGCCAGACGAATAGCGGAAGCAATTTCAACTGCCATCCTGTGATTAGCTACGTCATGCACGCGCACCACTTCTACACCCTGTCTCGCAGCGATACTAGTTACATGAGCCGAAGCCGTGTCCCGATTACGGAAACCAATTTCTGTCTCAGGATTGACTTCAAAACCATTTTCTTCAAGGATATTGATGACAAACCGCTTGCGCGACACTCCAAGAAAGATTGGATAGCCTTTCTGATGTAGTTTATCCAGATCCCGTAAAAGAAGCAGATTTTCTTTCTTGGTCAGACCAAAGCCAATTCCTGGATCCAGCAGGATGTTTTCTTGAGCAATACCAGCTTCCTCTGCTCTCGTTAGTGCTCTGTCAAAGAAAGCCTCCATCAAGTCTTCGATTGGCAATGTTTCAAAGTCAGCTAACTCTTCCTCTGTAAAAGCTTGACCAAAGCCAAAATGAGGAAATATGAGCGAGCTAGGATGCTGAGGTCGTGCCATGACTGGATTAAACATGATGACTACTTTCGCTCCAGCCTTAGCAACCACATGGGCCATTTTTTTATCACCCATAAGACCAGTGATATCATTGACTAGATTGGCACCAGCAGCCAAAGCAGCCTCTGCCACCTGACTCTTCCAAGTATCGATAGAAATAAGGACATCACTTTCCTTGCGAATCGCTTTGATCACTGGAACAACACGCTGGATTTCCTCTTCTATCTCAACATAGCTACTTCCCGGCCGAGTCGATTCTCCGCCGATATCTAGCATACTAGCCCCTTCTGCTATCAATTTACGAGCCTGCTGGAGCGCTTGCTCAAGCGCAAAAAATTGACCACCATCCGAAAAAGAATCTGGGGTTACATTGATGATTCCGCAAATAGCTGTCTTTGCATGATTGGCTTTAGTTGACATATCGGTCACTCCCTCAAGGCTTTTCACCATATTATTTCTCTATTTTACCATAAAAAGAAAAAGATGGACACGATTGCATTCATCTTTTTCCCAGTAGAAAACAAGTAAGCAATTGTCAATAATCTTATACTCTTCGAAAATCTCTTCAAACCGCGTCAACGTAGCCTTGCCGTACTTAAGTACAGCCTGCGGCTAGTTTCCTAGTTTACTCTTTGATTTTCATTGAGTATTAAACAGAAATTCCTAAAATCCGACTCATGAGCACCACAAGAGCCAACAAACAGAAAGCAACCCCATTCACAATCATGTGAAGCAAGATCGACATTTCCAAACGTTGGGTCTTGTAAGCCGTCCAAGATAGAACGATCGACATACCTCCATAAATCAATAAAGAAGGTAAATTACTTGGTTGATGCAATAAAGCAAACACAATCGTACCGACTACAAATCCCAAGTTCTCCTTGCCTCGGAAAATCTTTTTAGGAACAATCCCACGGCACAAGATTTCCTCACAAATTGGAGCAAGCAAGGCTAGCAAGAAAAAGCTAGAAATCAAAGAACTATTTTGAACCATATCGTTAATCTGAGACTGGTTACTTGTTGTCGTCTCATTTGACAGTTGTAACAAGATAGAACCAAGTATATTTGAACAGATAATGACTAAATAACTCAAGCCCAAACGTGCCAAATCCTTAGCTCTAAAAAAAGAAAAATTAAAACTTGCTAACTGCGTTTTACGAGCTCCAAAAATAAATAGTGCCAACACTACAATCGAAAGACCAGCAACTATCAGTCCTGACTGTAACAGTGGTACTGCATTTAAAGTTAAAATAGCAGTAACTGCTAAAGGAAGCTGATATAAAATTGTCGCTAGCAAAAAGACCAAAATCCAGCCTGCACGATTCAACAATTCTTTCCACATACTTTTCTCTTCCATCATTCATCTCCTAGACTTTGTATTAAAAAAAGGGGGAAATCCCCCCTGGGTCATTCTATTATAAGGCCATGCTGATATAGTTAAGGATAAACAAGGCATCCAAAATCCAAATCATTGCATGAACATCTTTAACTTGACCTTTGACAATCTTAGTTAAGGTGTAAGCCAAGAAACCAACTGCAATCCCTTGAGTAATAGAGTAGCTGAATCCCATAAAGATAGAAGTGAAGAAGGCAGGAACTGCTTCTGACATATCATCCCAATGGATATTTTTCAAGCTGCCAAGCATCATAATCCCAACAATAATCAAAATTGGAGCTGTAGCAGATGAAGGTACGATAGCTAGAAGTGGGCTAAAGAAACTTGAAATCGCAAAACAGATTGCCACAACCAAGGCTGTCAAACCAGTACGTCCACCTGCACCAATACCAGCAGCAGACTCAACATAAGTCGTTACGTTCGAAGTACCTGCGATGGCACCAATTGAAGTACCAATCAAGTCAGAGTAAAGAGCCTTGTCTAACTTAGCTGATTGATGATTTTCACCATTTGTCGCTACGATACCAACTTTTTCACCTGTACCGATCAAGGTACCAATTGTATCAAAAATATCTGTCAATGAAAAGGCAAGAATAGCCATCAGAGTTTCAGGCAAGCGAGCTGTATCTGAAATCAAAGCTCCCAAACCTTCTGAACCAAGAGCTGCACCAAAGATTGTCTTCAAATCTTTAAAAGCTGCACCAACATGGTTATTAGCAAAATCGATGCTTGACAAATCTACCAAACCAACTGCAATAGCAAGAACAGTTGTTGTCAAGATAGAGAGGAGAATTCCCCCTTTAATTCCTTTGATGACAAAGAAAACTGTGATAGCGAGTCCTGCAAGAGCCACCAAAACAGCTGGATTATTAAAGCTGACCAATCCTGGAACTGCTGAAGAGTTTGCTGCAATCGTTGCTTGAGCTTTGTCAGCCCCTTCTCCTACAACAGTATAGTTACCTGGATCAATCGTAAATTTCAAAAGTCCAGCATTCTTAATCCCTACATAGGCAAGGAAGACACCGATACCAGCTGAAATAGCTGAGCGAAGAGCATTGGGAATCGATTCAATGATCATTTTACGAACATTTGTCAAGGTAATAATCAATGAGATAATTCCACAGATGAAGACCATAGCTAGGGCTTCTTGCCAAGAATAACCAAGTCCGAATACAACTGTAAAGGTAAAGAAGGCATTGAGTCCCATACCTGGCGCTTGGGCATAAGGTAAGTTAGCGTAGAAGGCCATCATCAGGGTACCAGCAACTGCACCAATAATCGTTGCGAGGAATACACCCTGAGCAGGCATTCCTGTTTGCGAAAGAATTTGTGGGTTTACAAAGAGAATATAGCTCATTGCAAAGAAAGTTGTTAAACCAGCGAGAACCTCTGTACGAACGTCTGTACCGTTCTCTTTTAGTTTAAATAATTTGTCCATTATCAATCTCCTTTTAATTTTTACGAACAATAATAGAATTATATCATTTATCATTCACTTTTTCAATATCTTTGTTTGATTTATTTAAGAAATTGATGAAATTTCATTTTTTGTTTGGAATCTGCTTTTCTGCCTGCTTTTTGTTATAATAGAAGACATCTTATCTGAAAAGACACTAGAAAGGTCCATATGACGAAAAAAATTATTGCAGTTGACCTGGATGGAACCCTGCTCAACTCAGACAGTCAAATTTCTGACTTTACCAAAAAAACCATCAAAAAAGTTGTTGAAAAAGGACATCAGGTTATTATTACGACAGGTCGCCCTTACCGTATGTCAAAAGATTTTTACCATGAACTAGGCTTAGACACTCCTATGATTAATTTCAACGGCTCCCTTACTCACTTACCAGACCAAATTTGGGATTTTGAAAAGTGTTTAACTGTAGACAAAAAATATCTTTTAGATATGGTTCGACGTTCAGAGGACATTCAAGCCGATTTTATCGCTGGAGAATATCGTAAAAAATTCTACATTACAAATCCCAATGAAGAAATTGCCAATCCCAAACTATTTGGTGTAGAAGCTTTCCATCCTGAAGATCAATTTCAGCCTGAGTTGGTAACCAAGGATCCTAACTGTATTCTGTTACAGACCAGAGCCAGTGACAAATATGCCTTGGCAAAAGAAATGAACGCTTTCTACCAGCATCAACTGTCCATCAATACCTGGGGAGGTCCGCTCAATATCCTTGAGTGTACCCCAAAAGGTGTCAACAAGGCCTTCGCCTTAGACTACTTGCTCAAGGTAATGAACCGTGACAAAAAAGATTTGATTGCTTTTGGAGATGAACACAATGATACCGAAATGCTAGCTTTTGCTGGGAAGGGTTATGCCATGAAAAATGCCAATCCAGAGCTACTCCCTTATGCAGATGAGCAAATTTCCCTTACCAACGACCAAGATGGGGTTGCCAAAACCCTACAAGACTTATTCTTATAACCTATACTGATACTCAATGAGAATCAAAGAGCAAACTAGGAAGCTAGCCGTAGGTTGCTC
>NZ_VMLO01000036.1:0-18910 GCF_013276735.1 Streptococcus sp. 1559 | reverse complement strand
TGACGAAGTCAGCTCAAAATACTGTTTTGAGGTTGCAGATGGAAGTTGACGTAGTTTGAAGAGATTTTCGAAGAGTATAAACTGCTTATAAAATAAAAAGGAGTCCAGATGGAACACATTATTTATCAGCTTGATGAGGACTTGGCAATCCTTACCTTGAACCGTCCTGAGGTCGCAAATGGTTTTCATATTCCCATGTGTGAGGAGATTTTAGAAGCTCTGACTTTAGCAGAAGAGGATCCGGCTGTGCATTTTATCTTAATCAATGCCAATGGCAAAGTCTTCTCAGTTGGTGGAGATTTGGTAGAGATGAAGCGTGCAGTGGATGAGGATGATATTTCATCATTGACGAAAATCGCAGAGTTGGTCAATACGATTTCCTATAAAATCAAGCAAATAGCCAAACCTGTTTTAATGGAAGTTGACGGTGCCGTTGCAGGTGCCGCAGCGAATATGGCTGTTGCGGCAGATTTCTGTTTGGCGACGGATAAGGCTAAGTTTATCCAAGCCTTTGTTGGCGTTGGTTTGGCTCCAGATGCAGGGGGAATTCATCTCTTGAGCCGCAGTATCGGTGTGACGCGTGCAACTCAATTAGCCATGACAGGTGAGGCTTTGACGGCAGAAAAAGCCCTAGAATGGGGATTGGTTTACCGTATTTCTGAAGCTGATAAGTTAGAAAAAACCAGAGAACAGCTTCTTAAAAAATTAAGACGTGGCTCAGCTAATTCTTATGTAGCCATTAAGAAGTTGGTTTGGGAGAGCCAATTTAAAGACTGGCAGGATTACGCTACTTTAGAACTGAACCTACAGGAATCCTTAGCTCAAACAGAGGATTTCAAAGAGGGAGTTCGGGCTCATTCTGAGAGAAGACGGCCTAAATTTACAGGAAAATAAAAAAATACTTGCATCATTCTTTGAACTTTGATATAATTCTCTTGTCAAATGTTTTGATTGTAAAAGTTTTTTTGAGAAGGAGGGAAAGAAAGATTGGACTACCAACGAATTAATGAATATTTAACATCTATATTTAACAATGTCCTTGTCATTGAGGAAGTTAGCTTGAGAGGTAGTCGTTTCAAGGATATCTCCATCAAAGAAATGCATACGATTGATGTGATTGGGAAATTCCCAGACGTGACACCAAGTCAAGTGTCAAAAGAGCTGATGGTGACTCTTGGGACAGTTACGACTAGTTTGAATAATCTCGAACGCAAGGGTTATATTGAACGCATTCGCTCAGAGCAGGATCGTCGTGTGGTTCATCTACATTTGACAAAGAAGGGTCGCTTGGTTCATAGGCTGCATAAACGCTTCCACAAGGCCATGGTTGAAAAAATCATTGATGGTATGAGTAAGGAAGAAATTGATGTTATGAGCAAAGGTTTGACCAATCTTTATCAATTTTTGGAGGATTTGAAATAATGGCTTTTGCAAAAATAAGCCAGGTTGCTCATTATGTGCCAGAGCAAGTGGTTACAAATCACGACTTGGCTCAGATTATGGATACCAATGATGAGTGGATTTCAAGTCGGACGGGAATACGACAAAGGCATATTTCAAGAACAGAATCTACCAGTGATTTGGCTACGGAAGTTGCTAAGAAACTGATGGCAAAAGCTGGAATAATAGGAGAGGAACTGGATTTTATCATCCTAGCTACCATTACTCCAGATTCGATGATGCCCTCTACAGCTGCTCGTGTTCAAGCTAATATTGGTGCTAATAAAGCCTTTGCTTTTGACTTAACCGCGGCTTGCAGTGGATTTGTATTTGCTCTTTCAACTGCTGAAAAGTTTATCGCTTCTGGTCGCTTTCAAAAAGGCTTGGTGATTGGTAGTGAAACCCTCTCTAAGGCAGTCGATTGGTCGGATCGATCAACAGCTGTGTTGTTTGGAGATGGTGCTGGTGGTGTCTTGTTAGAAGCTAGCGAGCAAGAGAATTTCTTAGCTGAGAGTCTCAATAGCGATGGAAGTCGCAGTGAGTGTTTAACTTATGGGCATTCAGGTTTGCATTCTCCATTTTCAGATCAAGAAAGTGCAGATTCATTTTTGAAGATGGATGGACGCGCAGTCTTTGATTTTGCCATTCGAGATGTAGCCAAGTCTATCAAGCAGACTATTGAAGAATCTCCTATAGAGGCGACAGACTTGGATTATCTGCTATTGCATCAGGCTAATATCCGTATTTTGGATAAGATGGCTAGAAAAATTGGTGTTGACCGAGACAAACTTCCAGCCAATATGATGGAATATGGCAATACCAGTGCAGCCAGTATCCCGATTTTACTTTCAGAGTGTGTAGAACAAGGTCTCATCCCTTTAGATGGTAGCCAGACTGTTCTTCTATCAGGCTTCGGTGGAGGCTTGACCTGGGGCACGCTCATTCTTACAATTTAGGTAATCATGTGGTGAACACATTGTTATAAAAAACTATTTATTTTAAAGGAGTCCTATCATGGCAGTATTTGAAAAAGTACAAGAAATTATCGTTGAAGAACTTGGAAAAGATGCATCAGAAGTAACACTTGAATCAACTTTTGATGATTTGGACGCTGATTCATTGGACTTGTTCCAAGTAATCTCAGAAATCGAAGATGCTTTTGATATCCAAATCGAAGCAGAAGATGACTTGAAAACAGTTGGTGACTTGGTTGCCTACGTTGAAGAGCAAACAAAATAATACTCAATGAAANNCTTGAGTACGGCAAGGTGACGCTGACGTGGTTTGAATTTGATTTTCGAAGAGTATAAGCAGAATATAGATAGAAGGAGTAGGGAAACCCGCTCCCTCTTGTTTAGGCAATAGTTTGATTGTCAAATTATGACAGTATCGAACTATTACGTAAGCAAGAAACGATGGAGGCACTATGAAAACGCGTATTACAGAATTATTGAACATTGATTATCCTATCTTTCAAGGAGGAATGGCTTGGGTTGCTGATGGTGATTTGGCAGGGGCTGTTTCTAAAGCTGGAGGACTAGGGATTATCGGTGGGGGAAATGCCCCGAAAGAAGTTGTCAAGGCAAATATTGATAAGATCAAATCATTGACGGATAAACCCTTTGGTGTCAACATCATGCTCTTGTCTCCCTTTGTGGAAGATATTGTAGATCTCGTTATCGAGGAAGGTGTTAAGGTAGTGACAACAGGTGCAGGAAATCCTGGTAAATACATGGAACGTTTCCATGAAGCTGGGATAATCGTTATTCCTGTCGTTCCTAGTGTTGCTTTAGCTAAACGCATGGAAAAAATCGGTGCAGACGCTGTTATTGCAGAAGGAATGGAAGCTGGGGGGCATATCGGTAAATTAACAACCATGACCTTGGTGCGACAGGTAGCCACAGCTGTATCTATTCCTGTTATTGCTGCAGGAGGAATTGCGGATGGTGAAGGTGCTGCGGCTGGCTTTATGCTAGGTGCAGAGGCTGTACAGGTGGGGACACGGTTTGTAGTTGCAAAAGAGTCGAATGCCCATCCAAACTACAAGGAGAAAATTTTAAAAGCAAGGGATATTGATACTACGATTTCAGCTCAGCACTTTGGTCATGCTGTTCGTGCTATTAAAAATCAGTTGACTAGAGATTTTGAACTGGCTGAAAAAGATGCCTTTAAGCAGGAAGATCCTGATTTAGAAATCTTTGAACAAATGGGAGCAGGCGCCCTAGCCAAAGCAGTTGTTCACGGTGATGTGGATGGTGGCTCTGTCATGGCAGGTCAAATCGCAGGGCTTGTTTCTAAAGAAGAAACAGCTGAAGAAATCCTAAAAGATTTGTATTACGGAGCAGCTAAGAAAATTCAAGAAGAAGCCTCTCGCTGGGCAGGAGTTGTAAGAAATGACTAAAACAGCCTTTTTATTTGCTGGTCAAGGTGCCCAGTATCTAGGGGTGGGACGGGATCTCTATGATCACTACCCTATTGTCAAAGAAACGATTGATCGAGCGAGTCAGGTGCTCGGTTATGATTTGCGTTATCTCATCGATAGGGAAGAAGACAAACTCAATCAGACCCGCTATACGCAACCAGCCATTCTAGCGACTTCGGTTGCTATCTACCGTTTATTGCAAGAAAAGGGCTATCAGCCTGATATGGTTGCTGGTTTATCTCTTGGAGAATACTCTGCCTTGGTGGCAAGCGGCGCCTTGGATTTTGAAGATGCGGTTGCCTTGGTAGCTAAGCGTGGAGCCTATATGGAAGAAGCGGCTCCTGCTGACTCTGGCAAGATGGTAGCAGTTCTCAATACGCCAGTAGAGGTCATTGAAGAAGCCTGTCAAAAAGCTTCTGAACTTGGAGTGGTTACTCCAGCCAACTATAACACATCTGCACAAATCGTCATTGCTGGAGAAGTGGTTGCAGTTGATCGAGCGGTTGAACTTTTGCAAGAAGCAGGTGCCAAACGCTTGATTCCTCTTAAGGTGTCAGGTCCCTTTCACACCGCTCTCCTTGAGCCAGCTAGCCAGAAACTAGCTGAAACTCTAGCTCAGGTAAGTTTTTCAGATTTTACTTGTCCCCTAGTCGGCAATACAGAAGCTGCTGTGATGCAAAAAGAGGACATTGCTCAGCTCTTGACGCGTCAGGTCAAGGAACCCGTTCGTTTCTATGAAAGTATTGGGGTCATGCAAGAAGCAGGCATAAGCAACTTTATCGAGATTGGACCGGGGAAAGTCTTGTCAGGCTTTGTTAAAAAAATTGATCAAACTGCTCACTTAGCTCATGTGGAAGATCAAGCGAGTTTAGTAGCACTTTTAGAGAAATAGGCTAAAATAAGTAGAAGTTTTGAAAGGAAAAAAATGAAACTAGAACATAAAAATATCTTTATTACAGGTTCGAGTCGTGGAATTGGTCTTGCCATCGCCCACAAGTTTGCTCAAGCAGGAGCCAACATTGTCTTAAACAGTCGTGGGGCAATCTCAGAAGAATTGCTCGCTGAGTTTTCAAACTATGGTATCAAGGTGGTTCCCATTTCAGGAGATGTATCAGATTTTGCAGACGCTAAGCGTATGATTGATCAAGCTATTGCAGAACTGGGTTCAGTAGATGTTTTGGTCAACAATGCAGGGATTACCCAAGATACTCTTATGCTCAAGATGACAGAAGCAGATTTTGAAAAAGTGCTCAAGGTTAATCTGACTGGTGCCTTTAATATGACACAATCAGTCTTGAAACCGATGATGAAAGCTAGAGAAGGTGCTATCATTAATATGTCTAGTGTTGTTGGTTTGATGGGGAATATTGGTCAAGCTAACTATGCTGCTTCTAAGGCTGGCTTGATTGGCTTTACCAAGTCTGTGGCACGTGAAGTTGCTAGTCGGAATATACGAGTCAATGTGATTGCTCCAGGAATGATTGAGTCTGATATGACAGCTATCTTATCAGATAAGATTAAGGAAGCTACACTAGCTCAGATTCCGATGAAAGAATTTGGGCAGGCAGAGCAGGTTGCAGATTTGACAGTATTTTTAGCAGGCCAAGATTATCTAACTGGTCAAGTGGTTGCCATTGATGGTGGCTTAAGTATGTAGCGAAAGCTAGAGGTGAAAAGAATGAAACTAAATCGAGTAGTGGTAACAGGTTATGGAGTAACATCTCCAATCGGAAATACACCAGAAGAATTTTGGAATAGTTTAGCAACTGGGAAAATCGGCATTGGTGGCATTACAAAATTTGATCATAGTGATTTTGATGTGCATAATGCGGCAGAAATCCAAGATTTTCCGTTCGATAAATACTTTGTAAAAAAAGATACCAACCGTTTTGATAACTATTCTTTATATGCCTTGTATGCAGCCCAAGAGGCTGTAAATCATGCCAATCTTGATGTAGAGGCTCTTAATAGGGATCGTTTTGGTGTTATCGTTGCATCTGGTATTGGTGGAATCAAGGAAATTGAAGATCAGGTACTTCGCCTTCATGAAAAAGGGCCCAAACGTGTCAAACCAATGACTCTTCCAAAAGCTTTACCAAATATGGCTTCTGGGAATGTAGCCATGCGTTTTGGTGCAAACGGTGTTTGTAAATCTATCAATACTGCCTGCTCTTCATCAAATGATGCGATTGGGGATGCCTTCCGCTCTATTAAGTTTGGTTTCCAAGATGTGATGTTGGTGGGAGGAACAGAAGCTTCTATCACACCTTTTGCCATCGCTGGTTTCCAAGCCTTAACAGCTCTCTCTACTACAGAGGATCCAACTCGTGCTTCGATCCCATTTGATAAGGATCGCAATGGGTTTGTTATGGGTGAAGGTTCAGGGATGTTGGTTCTAGAAAGTCTTGAACACGCTGAAAAACGTGGAGCTACTATCCTGGCTGAAGTGGTTGGTTACGGAAATACTTGTGATGCCTACCACATGACTTCTCCACATCCAGAAGGTCAGGGAGCTATCAAGGCCATCAAACTAGCCTTGGAAGAAGCTGAGATTTCTCCAGAGCAAGTAGCCTATGTCAATGCTCACGGAACGTCAACTCCTGCCAATGAAAAAGGAGAAAGTGGTGCTATCGTAGCTGTTCTTGGTAAGGAAGTACCTGTATCATCAACCAAGTCTTTTACAGGACATTTGCTGGGGGCTGCGGGTGCAGTAGAAGCTATCGTCACCATCGAAGCTATGCGTCATAACTTTGTACCAATGACAGCTGGGACAAGTGAAGTATCAGATTATATCGAAGCTAATGTCGTTTATGGACAAGGCTTGGAGAAAGAAATTCCATACGCTATTTCAAATACTTTTGGTTTTGGAGGCCACAATGCAGTTCTTGCTTTCAAACGTTGGGAGAATAGATAAGTATGAATTTAAACGATATTAAAGACTTGATGACTCAATTTGACCAGTCAAGTTTGAGAGAATTTTCTTATAAAAATGGGACGGATGAGTTGCAGTTTAGCAAGAATGAAGCGAGACCTGTGCCTGAAGTTGCAACTCAAGTCGCTCCAGCACCCGTTCTAGCAACACCGAGTCCAGTAGCTCCTACATCTGCTCCAGCAGAGACTGTAGCAGAAGAAGTTCCAGCTCCAGCTGAAGCAAGTGTGGCTACTGAGGGAAATCTTGTAGAGAGTCCACTTGTTGGAGTGGTTTACTTGGCTGCTGGACCAGATAAACCTGCCTTCGTTACAGTTGGTGATAGTGTCAAAAAAGGTCAAACATTGGTCATTATCGAAGCCATGAAAGTCATGAATGAAATCCCAGCTCCTAAGGATGGTGTGGTAACGGAAATTCTCGTTTCTAACGAAGAAATGGTTGAGTTTGGTAAAGGATTGGTACGAATCAAATGATCGATATTCAAGGAATCAAAGAAGCCCTTCCCCACCGTTATCCTATGCTCCTAGTGGATCGTGTCTTGGAAGTGAGCGAGGATACCATCGTTGCCATAAAAAATGTGACCATCAACGAGCCTTTCTTTAACGGTCACTTTCCTCAATACCCAGTTATGCCAGGTGTTCTGATCATGGAAGCCTTGGCGCAAACAGCTGGTGTGTTGGAGTTGTCAAAACCTGAAAATAAAGGAAAACTGGTCTTTTACGCTGGTATGGATAAGGTCAAATTCAAGAAGCAAGTTGTACCAGGCGACCAATTGGTTATGACAGCGACTTTTGTAAAACGTCGTGGCACCATAGCCGTGGTTGAAGCAAAGGCTGAAGTGGATGGCAAGCTTGCAGCTAGTGGTACTCTTACCTTTGCAATTGGGAACTAAGGAGGTTCTCCATGTTTCGAAAAATTTTAATTGCCAATCGTGGTGAAATTGCGGTTCGTATTATCCGTGCGGCGCGTGAATTGGGGATTGCGACCGTAGCAGTCTATTCAACTGCTGATAAGGAAGCCCTTCATACGCTTTTGGCAGATGAAGCGGTTTGTATCGGTCCTGGTAAGGCAACTGAGTCTTATCTCAATATTAATGCGGTTCTATCAGCTGCAGTCTTGACTGAGGCAGAAGCCATTCACCCCGGTTTTGGGTTTCTCAGTGAAAATTCCAAATTTGCAACTATGTGTGAAGAAGTGGGCATCAAATTTATCGGTCCATCTGGTCATGTTATGGATATGATGGGGGACAAAATCAATGCGCGTGCTCAGATGATTAAGGCTGGTGTGCCTGTTATTCCAGGTTCAGGTGGAGAAGTGCATAACTCTGAGGAGGCCTTGATTGTTGCTGAAAAAATTGGCTATCCTGTTATGCTCAAGGCTTCAGCAGGTGGTGGTGGTAAAGGGATTCGTAAGGTTGAAAAACCAGAAGACCTTGTTTCAGCCTTTGAAACTGCCTCTAGTGAAGCCAAGGCCAATTATGGCAATGGTGCCATGTACATAGAACGGGTTATCTATCCAGCTCGTCACATCGAGGTTCAAATTCTAGGAGATGAACACGGAAATGTAATCCACTTGGGGGAACGGGATTGTTCTCTACAACGGAACAACCAAAAGGTTTTGGAAGAAAGTCCTTCGATTGCAATCGGGAAAACGCTGCGTCATGAAATCGGTTCTGCTGCTGTTCGAGCGGCGGAGTCTGTTGGCTATGAAAATGCAGGGACCATTGAGTTTCTTCTTGATGAAGCCAGTGGCAATTTCTATTTCATGGAAATGAATACTCGTGTACAAGTAGAACATCCAGTAACAGAATTTGTTTCAGGTGTGGATATCGTTAAGGAACAGATTCGCATTGCGGCAGGTCAACCTCTGTCTGTTAAGCAAGAAGATATTGTCCTACGCGGTCATGCCATCGAGTGTCGTATCAATGCAGAAAATCCAGCCTTTAACTTTGCTCCAAGTCCAGGTAAGATTACTAATCTCTATCTACCAAGTGGTGGAGTTGGCTTGCGCGTGGATTCAGCAGTTTATCCAGGTTATACCATTCCGCCTTATTATGATAGTATGATTGCCAAAATCATCGTACACGGTGAAAACCGTTTTGATGCCTTGATGAAAATGCAACGTGCCCTCTATGAATTAGAGATTGAAGGGGTGCAGACCAATGCAGATTTCCAGCTTGACCTCATTTCAGATCGCAATGTCATTGCTGGAGATTACGATACTTCCTTCTTAATGGAAACCTTCTTACCCAAATATCAAGAAAAAGAATAAAATGACTTCAAGAGTTTAAACCGAAAAGGGGAATCAATGGCTCTATTTAGTAAAAAAGATAAGTATATTCGAATCAATCCCAATCGTTCGGTTAGGGAAAAACCTCAAGCTAAGCCAGAGGTTCCAGATGAATTATTTTCCCAGTGTCTAGGCTGTAAGCATACCATCTATCAGAAGGATCTGGGAAGTGAGCGTATCTGTCCACATTGTAGCTACACCTTTCGTATTTCTGCCCAAGAACGCTTGGCTTTGACGATTGATATGGGAACCTTCAAGGAATTGTTTACAGGGATTGAAAGCAAGGATCCCTTGCATTTCCCTGGTTATCAAAAGAAACTAGCAACTATGCGTGAAAAAACAGGTCTGGATGAAGCCGTTGTGACAGGAACAGCTCTTATAAAAGGTCAGACTGTGGCTCTTGGGATTATGGATTCCAACTTTATCATGGCTTCTATGGGTACGGTTGTAGGTGAAAAAATCACTCGTTTGTTTGAGTATGCGACTGTCGAAAAATTGCCAGTTGTCCTCTTCACAGCCTCTGGTGGAGCCCGTATGCAGGAAGGAATCATGAGTCTCATGCAGATGGCCAAGATCTCTGCAGCAGTTAAACGGCATTCAAATGCTGGTCTCTTTTACTTGACCATTTTGACAGATCCAACGACAGGTGGTGTGACAGCTTCTTTCGCTATGGAAGGTGATATCATTCTGGCTGAACCACAGAGCTTGGTCGGTTTTGCTGGGCGTCGTGTCATTGAAAATACGGTTCGTGAAAGCTTGCCTGAGGATTTCCAAAAGGCAGAATTCCTATTGGAACATGGCTTTGTGGATGCTATCGTTAAAAGAAGAGACTTGCCAGATACCATTGCTAGCCTAGTCAGATTGCATGGAGGGAGTTCTAGATGAATATTGCAAAAATAGTCAGAGAAGCGCGTGAGCAGAGTCGCTTGACAAGCTTGGACTTTGCGACAGGCATTTTTGATGAATTTATCCAATTACACGGTGACCGTTCTTTTCGTGACGATGGTGCAGTTGTTGGTGGTATCGGCTGGCTTGGAGACCAAGCTGTAACAATGGTTGGTATCCAAAAAGGCAAGAGTTTACAAGATAATCTCAAGCGGAATTTTGGTCAACCGCATCCAGAAGGCTACCGCAAGGCCCTACGGTTGATGAAACAGGCTGAAAAGTTTGGCCGTCCAGTTGTGACCTTTATCAATACAGCAGGTGCCTATCCTGGTGTCGGTGCGGAAGAACGCGGTCAAGGAGAAGCTATCGCTCGCAATCTCATGGAAATGAGTGATCTGAGAGTTCCTATTATCGCTATCATTATCGGTGAAGGTGGTTCAGGTGGGGCTTTGGCTCTAGCAGTCGCAGACCGTGTTTGGATGCTGGAAAATTCTATTTATGCTATTCTCAGTCCAGAAGGCTTTGCTTCCATTCTATGGAAGGATGGCAGTCGTGCCATGGAAGCAGCAGAACTGATGAAAATCACTTCACACGAACTGTTAGAAATGGACGTAGTAGACAAGGTGATTTCTGAAGCAGGACTTTCTAGCAAAGAACTGATTAAGAATGTTAAAAAAGAACTCCAAGCTGAGCTAGCTCTACTTTCACAAAAACCGTTAGAAGCGTTGTTGGAAGAGCGCTATCAACGGTTTAGAAAATACTAATACTCTTCGAAAATCAAATTCAAACCACGTCAGCNNTTGCTCTTTGATTTTCATTGAGTATAATTCTTTAGAATACGCAAAAACTAGAACTGACTGCCAGTTCTAGTTTTTATGTGGTTCTTACTCTGTGCAGAGGGGAAAGTCAAAAGGTGCCTGGAAGACCAAACACCTTTTTGATTATTCATTTTCTTCAGTTACAAATTGACTAAGCAATCCATTGATAAAACGGGCTGATTTTTGATCTGAAAAATTCTTGGCAAGTTCAATGGCTTCATTGACTGCTACCAGCTGAGGTGTATCAAATGATGTGATTTCAAAGATACCCAAGCGTAGTAAGTTTTTTTCGACCAAAGTCAAACGTTCAACTGTCCAGCCTGACTTGAGGTGCTGGTTGATTTGTTTATCCAACTCTTCTTTTTGAGCTTGGATACCAGAAACCAAGTTTAGAAGAAAGGCTGGGATTTGCACATCTGCATCTTCACGGTCATGTGTGTAGGCAAAGCGACAAGCCGTTTCCATATCTGTACCGAATTCAAGGCTCATAAGAGCTTGAAAAGCGCATTTACGAAGTTCGCGTCTAGATTCTAATAATGGACTAGTCATTGAGGAAGTCCTCGTTAAATAGATCTTTCAACTCAGGTTTTGGTGTTTTATCTGGAACGATTCCTGTAACATGGATATTGACAGCAGAAAGTTCCACATCAGCCATATCATGGACAGCATCTTTGACCGCTTTTTGAATAGCAAGAGCCACTTTTGGTACTTTCACACCGTACTCAAGGTAGAGGTAGATGTCAGCAGTTAGTTCTTCATTGCTTTCTTTTAAGTAGACACCACGACCAAGAGAGAGTTTTGATAGGGTGTCAGATACGGATTTATTTGAAAATGAGTGGACACCCTCAACTTTAGCAGTTGCGATGGCAATAATTTTTTCAAGTACACGTGGAGCGATAACGATTTCGCCAAATTGTTCTTCAATTCCCATAGAATGACCTCTTTCTAGAGATTAGGCACGAGAAACGTAAGTTCCTTCTGCAGTGTTGATGATCAATTTTTGTCCAGCTTCGATGAAGTCAGGAACGTTGACAACAAGTCCAGTTTCCATAGTTGCTGGTTTACCAGAACCTGTAACAGTAGCACCTTTGATAGATGGTTGTGTTTCAGCAACTGTCAATTCAACAGTAGTTGGTACAGTTACACCGATTACTTCAGTTCCGTAGAATTGGATTTTCACATCAGAGTTTTCAAGGATGTAAAGCAACTCATTTTCAACATTTACGACTGGTATTTCGTATTGGTCGTAAGTTTCAGTGTTCATGAAGTAGGCAGTTTCATCCATTTTGTACAAGTATTGAGCTGGAACAGTTTCGATAATAGCTTGTTCGAATTTTTCTTCTGGACGGTAGCTTGTATCAAATGTAGAACCAGTACGGACATCACGCAATTTCATACGCATGATTGTGTTCCCTTTACCTGGTTTGTGGTGGCTAGCTTCCAAAACGCGGATCAATTTTCCGTCTGCAGTTTCAAATGTCATACCAGCTTTCAATTTGCTTGCTTCAATCATGTTTTTACCTCTTTAATAAATATTATTACTCTTCATTTTACCATAAAATCTTCTGGAAATAAAGCCAAAATAGTTATTGGGAGATGGTAGGGGAGAAAAAACCAACCTCAAGGCTGGTTTCTTTTACATATTAATCTTCTTTCAACTTCGCCAATTCCTGTGCAAGTAGTTTAAGGGCAACTTGTGGGTTGGCTTGGCCTTTGGTTGCCTTCATAAGGAATCCTGTAAAGGCCTTGTCGGCGTTACGTTTGCCTGACTTGAAGTCGGCAACAGCAGCTTCGTTATCGGCAAAGACTTGGTGGATGATTGGGATCAAGATAGCTGGATCTGAAATTTGAACCATACCTGCTTTTTCCACGTATTCACGCGCGCCACCGCCATTTTTAGCTAGATGGACAAAGACTTTCTTGGCAATCTTAGATGAAATAGTACCGTCTTCGATGATGGCAATCATTTCAACCAAGTTTTCTGGTGTCAATTCGATTTGTTCCAGTGTTTTACCTTCAGCATTCAAGAACTGAGCGACTTCCCCTTGGAGCCAGTTAGAGACTTGTTTGGCATCACCACCTAGGGCAACAGCTTTTTCAAAGAAGTCAGAAGTGACTTTATTAGCAGTCAACTGACTAGCATCGTAGTCTGATAAACCAAGGTCAGATACATAACGCGCACGACGTTCTTTTGGAAACTCTGGCAACTCAGTCCGCATTTCCTCAATCCACTCGTCAGAAATTTCAAAGAGGGGTAGGTCTGGTTCTGGGAAGTAGCGGTAGTCAGCAGCCCCTTCCTTGACACGCATGAGGATGGTTGCTTTATTCGCTTCATCGTAACGGCGTGTTTCTTGGCGGATTTGACCACCTGAGCGAAGAATTTCAGCCTGGCGTTGGACTTCGTATTCAAGACCTTTACGAACGTTTGAGAAGGAGTTGAGGTTCTTCAATTCAGTCTTGGTACCGAATTTCTCTTGACCATAAGGACGAAGGGAGATGTTGGCATCCACACGCATCGAACCTTCCTCCATCTTAACGTCAGAAATGCCAGCGTACTGGATAACTTCCTTGAGGGCTGTCAGATAAGCATAGGCTTCTTCAGGAGAACGCATATCTGCCTCAGATACAATCTCAATCAAGGGAACCCCTTGGCGGTTGAGGTCAACATAAGAGTAGCCATCTGTACCATGGGTGTTTTTACCAGCGTCTTCCTCTAGGTGGGCACGTTCGATACCGATTTTCTTGGTCGTACCGTCTTCTAGTTCGACTTCAATCCAGCCATTATATCCGATTGGTTCATCAAATTGAGAAATTTGGTAGGCTTTGGGGTTATCAGGATAGAAGTAGCTCTTGCGGTCAAAGTGCATCTTTTTGTGGATGTCCATGTTGAGGGCAAGAGCAGCCTTGATTCCGGCATCGACAACCCCTTTATTGAGAACTGGCAGAACTCCTGGGAAAGACCAGTCAATCACGTTAGTGTTGGCATTTTGATCATTTCCGAAGTGGGCAGAAGTAGGTGAGAAGATTTTTGAATTGGTGTTGAGCTCTACGTGGACTTCAAGTCCGATGACTGTTTCAAAGTTCATTAGTTGTCACCTCCAAAAATCTCGGGTTGTTGTTTGTGGTAGTCTGTTGTTGCTTCAAAAGCAGCAGCAGCTTGGTAAATGGTTTCCTCAGAGTACTTGGGACCAATCAATTGGAGTCCGACAGGTAGACCTTGAGAGAATCCAGCAGGAATCGAAATTCCAGGAAGTCCTGCCAAGTTTACAGGTATGGTCAATAGGTCGGCTAAGTACATGGCAACTGGGTCATGGTTGAGAGAATTCAAGTCATAGGCAACACTTGGAGCAGTTGGACCCAAAATCAAATCATAATCCGCGAAGACTTTTTCGAAATCTTGAATGATAAGTGTACGGACCTGTCCAGCCTTCTTGTAGTAGGCATCGTAGTAACCTGATGAAAGACTGAAAGTACCCAGCATGATACGGCGCTTCACTTCTTCACCAAAACCTTGGCTACGGCTGTTTACATAGATTTCATCAAGATTAGTCGCATCTTCTGCGCGGTAGCCGTAACGGATACCGTCAAAACGTTGCAAGTTTGATGAAGCTTCTGATGAAGCGATGATGTAATAAACGGCAACACCGTATTTAGAGTGAGGAAGGCTGACTTCTTCGACGATAGCACCCAATTTTTCAAAGTGTTTGGCCGCGTTTAAGATTGTTTCCTTAACCTCTGGATCAATTCCTTCGCCTAGGTATTCCTTAGGCAAAGCAATTTTCATGCCCTTGATGTCTTGGCCGATTTTTGAAGTAAAGTCGGCGATGCGGACAGGAGCAGAAGTAGAGTCTTTAGCATCTTCGCTGGCAATAGCGTTGAGCAAGAGGGCATTTTCCTTAACAGTTGGTGCGAAAGGTCCGATTTGGTCTAATGAGCTACCGAAGGCAATGAGACCGAAACGAGAAACTGTTCCGTAGGTTGGTTTGAGACCAACGATCCCGTTGAAGGCAGCAGGTTGGCGGATGGAACCACCCGTATCAGAACCAAGTGACAAGGGGACTTGTCCTGAGGCTACAGCTGCAGCTGAACCACTTGATGAACCACCAGGAACCTTGCTGTGGTCCCAAGCATTTTTAGTTGCTCCGTAGTGAGAAGTCTCACCAGAACCACCCATGGCAAATTCGTCCATGTTAGTTTTTCCTACGACAATCATGCCCTTGGCTTTTGCATTAGCAACCGCAGTTGCATCAAAGATCGGCTCGTAGTTGTAGAGCATTTTTGAGGCAGCGGTTGTGAGAATACCGTCTGTAGAGATGTTATCCTTTACTGCAAGCGGAATTCCTGAAAGGACATTATCAGTGTCAATTCCAGCTTCATCAATGGCTTTAGCTTGAACAAGAGCTTGCTCTTCAGCGATGGTAACAAAAGCGTTGATAGCTGTCTCGCGAGACTTGATATCTTCAAGCGTAGCTTGTGTTAATTCTGTTGCAGAAATTTCCTTAGAGACAAGGAGATTGTGCAAGTCTTCAATGGTTTTATTGTTGAAAGTCATTAGGCATCTCCTCCATCGTCTAGGATAGCTGGTACCTTGATATAGTAGTTGTCTTTTTCAGGTACGTTTTTAAACAAGCGATCACGGTCTGTTCCTTCTTCAGCCACATCAGGGCGGAGTACGGTCTTGCGGTCAGCCATGGTCGTAGTAGGTGCGACACCAGTTGTGTCAACTTCGTCCAGCAATTCAACCATGTCAACAATTTTAGACAAGGTCGTTGCAAAGGCAGCAGTTTCTTCTTCAGAGAATTTTAATTTTGAAAGATTGGCAACGTGTGTTACCTCTTCTTGCGTAATTTTCATCTTACATCCTTTCGTGAAATGATGATTTTTAGTCTGTTCTATTTTACCATATTTTCCTATAAATAAGGGAGGGGGAAGTGAAAAGAAATAGAAATTGAAAAAAATGCTAAAATCCGATATAATGGAGTGTTGAAAGGAATGGTAAAATCCAATGTAAAAATCATTCTTAGCTATTGAAACAAGAAAAATAGAGAATCAAAGAAAGAGAACTTATGAATATTCAAGAAGAAATTAAGAAACGTCGTACCTTTGCCATCATCTCTCACCCAGACGCGGGGAAAACAACCATCACTGAGCAGTTGCTCTACTTTGGGGGCGAGATTCGTGAGGCTGGTACCGTAAAAGGAAAGAAAACAGGGACTTTTGCCAAGTCTGACTGGATGGATATCGAGAAGCAACGTGGGATTTCGGTTACTTCATCTGTGATGCAGTTTGACTACGATGGCAAGCGCGTGAATATCCTTGACACACCAGGGCATGAGGATTTCTCAGAAGATACCTATCGTACCTTGATGGCGGTGGATGCTGCGGTCATGGTCGTGGACTCTGCCAAGGGTATCGAGGCGCAGACAAAGAAATTGTTTGAAGTTGTCAAACACCGTGGTATTCCAGTCTTTACCTTTATGAACAAGCTAGACCGTGACGGTCGTGAGCCACTGGACCTCTTGCAAGAATTGGAAGAAGTCTTGGGTATTGCGAGCTATCCGATGAACTGGCCAATCGGGATGGGGAAAGCTTTTGAAGGGCTCTATGACCTCTATAACCAACGCTTGGAGCTCTATAAGGGGGATGAGCGTTTTGCCAGTTTAGAAGATGGGGACAAGCTTTTTAGCAGCAATCCTTTCTACGAGCAGGTAAAAGATGATATTGAACTTTTAAATGAAGCTGGAAATGAGTTTTCAGAGGAAGCTATCCTTGCTGGAGAATTGACACCTGTCTTCTTCGGTTCGGCTTTGACAAATTTTGGTGTGCAGACCTTCCTTGAGACTTTCCTTAAGTTTGCTCCAGAACCACATGGACACAAGAAAACAGATGGCGAAATTGTGGATCCTTACGACAAGGATTTTTCAGGATTTGTCTTTAAAATCCAAGCCAATATGGACCCTCGTCACCGTGACCGCATTGCCTTTGTCCGTATCGTATCTGGTGAATTTGAGCGCGGTATGAGTGTTAACCTGCCTCGTACTGGTAAGGGGGCTAAACTGTCGAATGTGACTCAGTTTATGGCGGAAAGTCGTGAGAATGTAACCAATGCCGTGGCAGGTGATATCATCGGGGTTTACGATACTGGTACTTATCAGGTTGGGGATACTTTGACAGTTGGTAAAAACAAGTTTGAATTTGAACCACTGCCAACCTTTACTCCTGAAATTTTCATGAAAGTATCTGCTAAGAACGTTATGAAACAAAAATCTTTCCACAAGGGAATCGAGCAATTGGTGCAAGAAGGAGCTATTCAGCTTTATAAGAATTACCAAACAGGCGAGTACATGCTGGGAGCTGTTGGTCAACTTCAGTTTGAAGTCTTTAAGCACCGTATGGAAGGCGAGTACAATGCAGAAGTGGTCATGAGCCCAATGGGTAAAAAGACCGTTCGTTGGATTAAACCTGAGGACTTGGATGAACGCATGTCATCAAGCCGCAATATCTTGGCTAAAGACCGTTTCGACCAATCAGTCTTTCTCTTTGAAAATGACTTTGCTCTCCGTTGGTTTGCGGACAAGTATCCAGATGTAGAGTTGGAAGAGAAGATGTGACTCAGTACCAACAATTGGAACTAAAGTTCCTAATTGTTGGACGCTAGTCGCTATTTGGCGAACTAGCTAATTGCCTCACTAACTGAGTTTTACAAATGGAATTGATTTGTAAAACTCAGTGTCGTAGTTCAGTAAATTTATTTGATTGTGTAACAATCTAAGTAACTAACGAGTCTGGGACAAAAGTCTAACCTTAAATATAAAAAGCGAACAAAACAAGTTATCTGACACTCAGAATTCTGTTTTGTTTGCTTTTTTGTCTAATCTATCGATTTTAAAAACTTATAATAAAGAATTCATAAAATCAAAATCTTTTTGTCCCAGACTCTAGGCGCTCCACTAGTAAAGTTTTACGAATAATATCGATTCGTAAAACTTTACGTCGTAACTGGTAGTGAGCGGTCTAGCTAACTGCCTCACTAACTACGTTTGGCAAATAGAATCGATTGGTCAAACTACGTGTCGTAGTATAACAATCGGCTTACCTAAACGCTTCACTAGGAAAAATCCACGAATAATATTGATTCGTGGATTTTTCCGTTGTAGCAGAAAGTAGGTAGCCTAGCTAACTGCCTTACTAACTACGTTTGGCAAATGAAATCGATTTGTAAAACTCCGTGTCGTAATGTAAAAATTGTAAACCGTAATGGGACTTCATCTAAAATCTCCACTGGTATGGTTTTACGAACGAATAGGCGAAAATAATGGTTACGTAGAAACATATGATGGGAATAAAAAGAAATGAGATAAAGAGTGAAAGAAGAGAAAAAAGCGATTGTCTTAGGTGCAGATAATGCTTATATGGATAAAGTTGAAACAACAATAAAATCTCTTTGTGTTCATCTATTATAATCTTAAGTTTTATGTTTTTAATGATGACCTTCCGCGAGAATGGTTCCAATTGATGGAAAAAAGACTAGAGACTTTGAATAGTGAGATTGTGAATGTTTAGATTGACAGTAGTATTCTGAAAGGTTATCGTCTCCCCTTTGAGGGACTTTCATATGCGGCTTTTTTAGGTATTTTATTCCAAAGTATGTAAGCGAGTCTCGTGTACTGTATTTGGATTTAGATATTGTTGTAAGAAAATCGATAGATGAGCTGTGGGATTTGGACTTGACGGATATACCCTTAGCTGCAGTTAGAGATGATTTTTATACACATAATTTTAATTCTGGTGTTCTGTTAATCAACAATGGTATGTGGAGAGCAGAAAATGTCACGCAAGACCTGATTTAAGACACAAATAAAAAATCTTCCAATTCTCTGTTTCCGTGTCTGAAGGTTTCTTTTCCTTTCTGTTGATAGACTAGTAGCAGACGATTGATTTGTCTTTCAGAAAGATTAAGTTCGACACAGGCTTGTTTCTTTGTTTTCTTTCCTTGGGCAATAGCTGTTATAGTCATTTAGTTTTAAAAAGCGTTCCAAACATTCAAAAATAGTTGGGACTTCCCTTAATAAATCTGTTACTTTCTTTTTCAAGATAGCCCAAGCTTACTCAATAGGATTCAAATCT
>NZ_VMLO01000035.1:11706-15558 GCF_013276735.1 Streptococcus sp. 1559 | reverse complement strand
ACGAGCTGGTGTTGTTACCGTTACTTTGACTGGAACTTCTTCTTTCGAGCCATCTGGATAGGTTACCGTTACTTTGCCGGTAATCTTATCTCCTGGTTTCTTATCTGCTGGAATTGTTACAGTGACTTTTCCTTTATCATCTACTGTGATTCCTGGTGTTCCACTTTCGAAGGTTGTTCCTGTTGGAATTTTCTTACCATTCTCTTCTGTTAATGGAATTTCTACCTTAGTTCCTGGTTTTCCATTTCCATCATTGTATTTCGGTGTGTAGATATCTTTATCTTGTTCACCTACTGTAACCGTTACTGGAACTTCTTCTTTCGAGCCATCTGGATAGGTTACCGTTACTTTGCCGATAATCTTATCTCCTGGTTTCTTATCTGCTGGAATTGTTACAGTGACTTTTCCTTTATCATCTACTGTGATTCCTGGTGTTCCACTTTCGAAGGTTGTTCCTGTTGGAATTTTCTTACCATTCTCTTCTGTTAATGGAATTTCTACCTTAGTTCCTGGTTTTCCATTTCCATCATTATATTTCGGTGTATAGATATCTTTATCTTGTTTACCTACTGCAACCGTTACCGGAACTTCTTCTTTCGAGCCATCTGGATAGGTTACCGTTACTTTGCCGATAATCTTATCTCCTGGTTTAGCTTCTTTTGGAATTGTTACAGTGACTTTACCATCTTTATCTACTGTGATTCCTGGTGTTCCACTTTCGAAGGTTGTTCCTGTTGGAATTTTCTTACCGTTCTCTTCTGTTAATGGAATTTTCACTTCAGTTCCTGGTGTTCCATTTCCATCTTCGTATTTCGGTGTGTAATCATCTTTATTTGGACGTCCTACGACTACTGGAATATTTACTGTATCATGTGAACCATCTGGGTATGTTACTTTCACTACCGCATTTCCTACATTACCTGATGTATTTGTTGACGGTTTACTTTGTACCGTTAAAGTTCCTGGAGCAAAGTTTTGTACTTTTGCCTTCACTTCATCATCCGTAATGTTATGGTTATACGGAACTGTTAATGTTTCTCCTGTCGGATTATATTTGCTAGCTTGCTCTTCAACAGTGATTTTTATTGTTTTTTCTGAAGAATTATTATTTTTATCATATGCTTTAATTTTTACAGTATAGAATCCTGTCGCAGCATTCGTAGTCCCTGTAATCTTGCCATTTTCATATTTTAATCCTTGTGGTAAATTGCTTACCTCTATTGGATTATTATCACGCAAGCCAACACCACCTGTATTATCTACAGCTGTTACAGGGATTGGAGTAATTGGTTCGTTTTTAGTTACTGTAGCATCTGCTGCTGTAATGGTTGGTCCCATCTTATCCCCAGCTGTGACAGTGAAAGTAAATGTTACCGGATTTGCTTTATTACCTGCTTCATCAGTAGCCTTGAAGGTAATTGTATGTGTACCAACATCTTCTGGTAGGGCTTTAATAGTGATTTTTCTGATTTGATTAGTATCTGTGGTTCCTGATGCGTCTACAAATGCTTTCCCCGTGTTAAATCTATCACCATATTTTGTTAGTATATCACTAACATCCAGCTTAGCCTTCTTATCATCTGTTGCTGTAACTGTAAATGTTACCCATTCACCTTCTGTTACCGTTTGGCTTGCTGGTGTGATGGTCAAGGTTGGGGCTTGTGTGTCTGGTGCTTCTGTCGGTGTTACGGCATCACTTCGGTCTGAAGTCACTGTTCCACCGTTGTTCACAATGGTTTCAGCTGTAATAGGACGACCAGGTAAAGCGTCTGTGACCGTCACCACTGCGGTTTGACCTTGTGTTCTACCTTCTCCGATAACTTTATCTCCATCGTAAAGTTTAACTATCGAGCCATCCTTTACTCCGCTCCCTACATTCACTGTCAGTTGTTGTCCAGTGAGGCCTTTCTTATTCTCAAAGCCTGTAATAGTCGGTTTTTTAGGTTTAACTGTAAGCTTAACAGTTCCGTCTGAGCCTGAGTTAGCATCTTCTGATAATGAACCATCCCCATATCTGGCAATTACTTTATAAGTAAAGACTCCAGCTTGATCTGTACTTGGTTTACGATCATTTTGCCAGCTCCAAGTCATTCTTGGTGGGAAGTCTTTACCACTTTTTGAAGTGACATACTTATCAGCTACAGGGTTATCTGTATTTGGAAGACTATCTCCCACCGTTTTGGTATGTGAACTACCTTGGATAGGGTAGGTTTCTGCCTCTGTGGTCGTTTCTAACCTAGCACCCTTTGCCGCCATAATATAAGACTGATTAGTCGTATTTCCAAATGTTGTCGTGGCAGCGTAGACATGACCGTATTTAGCTGCCTCCTCCTCAGTCACATTGTCTTTAAGTCTAATCTTCACATGCATATGAACAGCATAATCTATACTTTGTGCTCCAACCTTAATCCCCAAATAATATGATAAGTTTGGATACTGACCGTTTTCTTTTTTTGTGAGAGTATTTAGAAAAGTGTCGTGTTCGTTATTCTTGAATACATAACCACGCTGATTATCTCTAGTTACCCCTGAAGCTGGATCATACAAACTGATATTATCATTATCAAAGATATAAGCTTTCTGTTCCCACGGTTTATCAATTTTGACTGTATTTCCATATTGTTGAAATCCGATATTCCCATCAGAAAGCCTTCTAGCATTATATTTCTTGTATCGTGTGAAACTCAAGTCTTTTATTGTATCAGACTTATAAGTTCCATCGCCGTTAAGATTCATGATATTAAAAGGTCCTTGGAAATAATACTGTTGCTGATATGACCTTTCCACCATACGTTTTCCATCGTTATTAAAGAAGACATCGTAGACCATCCATTTTTGTCCATTTTCTTCCTTATAATTTGCTCTGATTACTGTCTTATCCCTAGTAAAATCTTCATCATTATTTCTTGTCTTTTTACCTTCGTTAGTAGATGGGTCAACAGAAGCAAAGTATCTTACATCAGACAAAGCACCTTCGTTAACAGTACCCGAGATAGATTCCAGAGCCCTCTTAGATCTTCTAGATCTCTTAGGTTTATCTTCTGCTCCAGATGCAGAAGCAGCCCTGTCTGAACCCTCCTCCTTATGGTCGCTCCTTTCAGAAGAGGCATTTTTATCCGCTGATTCACTTCCCTGCGGCTGACTTGATTCTTTAGAAGAACTTGATAAGACTGCCAAGTCCTTTTCCAAGTCCTCAGCAAGACTGTCAAGCTCCCCTTGACCTGCATCAGCACGGTCTAATAATTCTTTTCCTTTTTGAAGTCGCTCCTTAATAGGACTTACAACTGAAGAATCGTGCTTCGAGTCGGTAGAAAGAAGAGCACTTACCTCTTCCACTAGCTTGCTCAAGCGGCTGCTATCAACTGTAGCAGCTTTCTCTTCAGCAGGTTGAGCTTCCTTATTTGCTGAAGGTTCACTGGCTACTTCGGCTTGATTTTCGTTCCTTGCCTGCCCTGCTTCAGACGACTGCTCCCCATCTTTCGGGCTAGCTAGACCAGTAGTCGATGACGACGTGTTTTGGCTTGGGCTATCTGCACTCACGACGTTGGCTCCCATAAACATAAGAGCCGCAACCGCAACAGAAGCTGCACCAAAGCTATATTTACGAATAGAGAAGCGCAAGACTTTTTCACGTTGATGGCGCTTTACCCTACTGAGTGAATTCGATTTATCTTCCATGTTACCTCCTTAAGAAGACTAATGATATAATAAAAAATAAGTTTCCCAACTCCCACTCCTTCAGAGAGTGAAGCTAGAAACAGCACCGTGATTCTTACTAGTGAGTAAATGATAGGAGATGATACTAGGTCACCCTTAAGCCTCAAGCAACTATAATATCACAGCTATCACAGC
>NZ_VMLO01000035.1:8448-11637 GCF_013276735.1 Streptococcus sp. 1559 | reverse complement strand
ATCACAGCTATCACAGCTACATTATACCACTTTGATAAAATTAGTCAACACTTATCCTGACACTTTTATCATTTTTTTCATCGCTGAATCCCACTGAAAGTTCTATAAGGAAGTTAGCCATCCAGCCCTCCTAAAAATGAGATGGTTCAACTATAGTGAAATGAAATAAGAACAGGACAAATCGATCAGGACAGTCAAATCGATTTCTAACAATGTTTTAGAAGTAGAGGTGTCCTATTCTCGTTTCAATCTACTATAGCTTATGACGAGCCCTTCCTTTACCAGACAGATCTATAGCGAAAGGAAATAAAAACGCAACAGATTGATTAGGAAATGCAAAGCAATTTCTAAAACTGTTTTAGCAGTCGCTATCTACTTTCCTAGCTTCCAGCTACTCTATCTTTGACACCGGACTCATCTACTCTTGCCCCTATTTTTAAGCACAATAAAAGCCAGTAGACTCGAGTTCCTACTGACTTTCCTTCTCCGTGGTTTAGACTAGGCAGCCAAAACGTTGCGTCCTTTACGACGACGAGCTGCCAATACGCGACGACCATTTTTAGTTGACATACGGTTACGGAATCCGTGTTTGCGCGCACGACGAAGTTTACTTGGTTGATAAGTACGTTTCACGATGAATACCTCCTCATAGATTTTGTATTCGTTTAGCCGGCTATAAAGTGATCAGTTACTAAACATACTTTACCATTCTATCTGATTCTGTCACTTTTGTCAATAGCTCTAGGCAAATGTTTCCAGCTTTTTCTCATGTAAGCCCTATCTGCGATACTGTTTTAAGAAACGAGTCATCTTTTCTTGGATTTGGGCTAGTTCCTCGACACGAGGAAGGTAAACGATACGGAAGTGGTCTGGTTCCTGCCAGTTAAAACCGCGACCATGCACCAAGAGAACCTTTTCCTGCTTCAAGAAATCAAGGACAAACTGCTCATCATCATCGATACGGTACATATTGCGGTCGATTTTGGGGAAGATATAGAGACCCGCCTTGGGTTTAACGGCAGATAAACCTGGAATATCCTGAATGGCATGGTAGATGAAGTTTCTTTGCTCATAAATCCGTCCACCAGGAAGGAGTAATTCATCGACTGACTGGTGACCACCCAAGGAGGTTTGGACGACTTGTTGGGCCAAAACGTTAGAGCAAAGGCGCATATTGGACAGCATATTGAGCCCTTCGATATAGCCCTTAACATGAGTCTTAGGTCCAGACAAGACCATCCAACCCACACGGAAACCAGCAATACGATGAGATTTTGACAAACCATTCATGCTGACACAGAAGACATCTGGTGCCAGGCTCGCCACAGGCGTATGCACATGTCCATCCATGACCATGCGGTCGTAAATTTCATCCGCAAAGATAATCAAATCGTTTTGACGGGCAATCTCAATAATTTCCAACAAGAGTTCCTTCGGATAAAGGGCTCCAGTTGGGTTGTTTGGATTGATAAGGACGATTGCCTTGGTATTGGAAGTGATTTTTGACTTGATATCGTCAATATCTGGGTACCATTCTGCAGCTTCATCACAGATATAGTGAACGGCATTTCCCCCAGCTAGGCTGACAGCTGCTGTCCAGAGAGGATAGTCTGGCATTGGCACCAAGACCTCATCTCCATTGTCCAAAAGCCCCTGCATAGACATGACAATCAGCTCACTGACACCATTTCCAAGGTAAATATCATCAATATCTACGTTTGGGAATTTCTTCAGTTGACAATACTGCATAATGGCCTTACGAGCTGAAAAAATCCCTTTGGAGTCAGAATAGCCTTCACTATCACGCGCATTCATAATCAAGTCATGAATGACTTCGTCTGGCGCTGTAAAACCAAATTCTGCTGGATTTCCTGTGTTCAGACGCAAAATCTTTTCTCCATTTGCTCGCATCCGCATGGCTTCTTCCAAAACCGGACCACGGATATCATAAGCAACATGCTCTAACTTACTAGACTTGTTATATTCTTTCATCTTGTTTCCTCCATTCATCAGACTAGTAACATTATACCACTAGAAAAAGAATGCGACAAGTTTGCTGGAAGCTGTTACTAGATTTATATAGAAGAAAAACCTCGCTAAAAGCGAGGTCAAGACAAGTGAGATAGCAGGTGTTTTGCCAAAGAAAGATCACATACCAAAAGATAAACCTAGAAAAAGCAAGCCTAAAAAGGAGTCATAGAGAAGATTGAACATGAGGAAAAGCCCCCATATCATCAAGTAATCCCAGCGACCACTTCTTTTAGCGACTAGGAATAATACCAAATGGTAGAGTAAATGAAAGACTAAAAAGCCAACAAAACCTGGATAAAGAAGCGGAATCAACCTATCTAATTGCCAGATCATGATCACTTCTACCAAGACCGAAGCTAAGATGATTCCATAATAAAGGAAATTTATTTTTTTTGATTCTTGAAAAGAGTTTTTCATAACCACTCCTCTCCAATATATTCTATCTTTACTCTCACTCTTTTTTATATATTTTAACATATATACATACATATGTCAAGCGCTAACATTTTTTGAAAAATACTTTTTTTGCTTTACTTCTATAGTGAAAAGGTTTACAATTGTAGTAAGAAAATTTCAGGAGGTTTCATTATGGCACAACGTTACCAAAATATCATGGTCGCAATCGATGGTTCTAAGGAAGCAGACTTGGCTTTTGTCAAGGGAGTTCATTCTGCTCTACGAAACGACGCTAAACTCACCATCGCCCATGTCATTGACACACGCGCTCTCCAAAGCGTATCCACCTTTGATGCTGAAGTTTACGAACAACTCCAAGTCGACGCTGAAAGTCTGATGAAAGAGTACGAAAAACGTGCTAAAGATGCTGGGGTGGCAGATGTTCATATCGTCATTGAAATGGGAAATCCAAAAACTCTACTGGCACGTACTATTCCAGATGCAGAGGAAGTGGACCTCATCCTCCTTGGCGCAACTGGTCTCAACGCCTTTGAACGCCTCTTGGTCGGTTCTTCATCTGAATACATCCTCCGCCATGCTAAGGTCGATTTGCTGGTTGTGAGAGAACAAGAAAAAACCTTATAATCACAAAGAAAAGGAGCTCAGCGCTCCTTTTTGTTTACTATTTATACTCTTCGAAAATCTCTTCAAACCACGTCAGCTTCCATCTGCAACCTCAAAAACATGTTTTGAGCTGACTTC
>NZ_VMLO01000035.1:0-8440 GCF_013276735.1 Streptococcus sp. 1559 | reverse complement strand
TTTTCATTGAGTATTATTTCTCTCTTTATGACGCTCATAAGCCTTGAGCTGGCGCTGCAGTTCCTTTTTAATAGCAGGTTCTGGAGCATATTTTTCTTCCCAATCATCTGGTTTTAAGATTTTGTGGGTCACTGGATCAAAATGAGCCTTGCCATCTGGAAAAATTTTCCCCATATTAGCCTGATGGACAATGTCAAAAATACGTTCTGGATCCACCCCCATCAAGACAAAACTACCGTAGGTGAAATAAAGCGTGTCAATCAAGGCATCCACCTGACCTATCAAATCTTGCTGGGCAGGCGTCTTCTTGGCTACTTTATCTGCCGCCTTATCAAGAGCCTGATGAAGTTGCGATAGAGCTTGACCAAAGTCCTCTTCAGAAGGACTGGCTGCTCGAACAAACTCCACCAATTCTTCTATTTTAAAGCCAGCCCTATGGGTTGCACCTTCTAAATCCCAAGCTCGAGGTTCTTCTTGAGTCCGTTCATCCATCATGTGGTGGAAGGTCTTGACCTTATTGAAATGATAGTCACGGCTGACAAAGACTTTTTCTGAAGCCAAAACACCAAAATGTTCCAAGGCCTTGTGGATTCCGTCTTGTTGATTGCTGGTGGTAATGTGCTTGGCAACTTCCTTGACACTGCTACTACCATTTCCCATAGCGACCGACATCCCAACACCTGCCAGCATTTCAAGATCGTTATCTGAGTCACCAAAGGCCATGACTTGGTTGAGGTCAAAGCCATATTCTTTCCCGACTAGTCGAATGCCTTCCAATTTAGAGTTTCCTTGATTGATGACATCCGCAGCAAAAGGATTGCTACGTGTCAATTTCAAGTCTTCAAAATCAGCTGCCGCCTTCTCAGATTCTTCTGGCGTCATCAGCATCAAAACTTGGTAGATAGGCTGATTCATCAGATGAAGCAGGTCTTCTTCCTTTTGGGGAACAACCTTGCTGACCATGCGATTAAAAGACTGACTCACTGTCCGAGTTAAAACAGAGGGAACGAAGCGACTGATTCGTTGGGAAAAAGAACCCAGACCAAAGGACATGATTTTGGAACCCAGCATGGCATCCTTGGTCCCTAGGGCAATCTCCTTGCCCTCTTTTTTAGCATAGCTAATTAGATGGCGCAAATGCAACTTGGAAATAGGGCTCGTGAACAAGACTCTGTCTTTAGTAAAGATGTACTGGCCATTATAGGTTACCGCAAAATCCAGGTCCAAATCGTCCATCAATTCCTTAACAAAAAAAGGTCCTCGCCCTGTCGCTACACCGACAAGCACCCCTTGTTCTTTAACAATCTTAATCGCGTCCCTAGTGGATTTCAAAACACTCTTGCGATTGTTGACTAGTGTTCCATCGATATCAAAAAAAACAGCTTTGACTTCCATCCTATCCCAATCTCCCCTTTTGTGATACAATGATTATACCACATTTCAGAAAGAGTAAGTAAATCATGCCTAAGAAAATCCTTGTTTTACATACGGGTGGGACTATTTCCATGCAGGCCGATGCTTCTGGCGCTGTTGTGACGAGTTCAGATAATCCTATGAATCATGTGTCCAACCCACTTGAAGGAATCCAAGTTCATGCCTTGGACTTTTTTAATCTACCAAGCCCTTATATCAAACCCAAACATATGCTGGCTCTCTACCAAAAAATCAAAGAGGAAGCAGATAACTACGATGGGGTGGTGATCACACACGGAACCGATACTTTAGAGGAAACAGCCTATTTCCTTGATACCATGAAAATTCCCCACATGCCCATCGTTCTAACAGGAGCCATGCGCAGCTCCAATGAACTCGGTAGTGATGGTGTTTATAACTATCTGAGTGCTTTACGGGTAGCTAGCGATGACAAGGCTGCTGACAAAGGAGTTTTGGTCGTTATGAACGATGAAATCCACGCTGCCAAGTATGTCACCAAAACACATACGACCAACGTCAGCACCTTCCAGACCCCAACACATGGCCCCCTCGGTCTCATCATGAAACAGGAAATCCTCTACTTTAAAACAGCTGAACCTCGTGTTCGCTTTGATCTTGATCACATACAAGGCTTGGTGCCTATCATCTCGGCTTATGCTGGTATGACAGATGAGCTGATTGATATGCTGGATTTAGAACACTTGGACGGTTTAATTATCCAAGCCTTCGGAGCTGGTAATATTCCCAAAGAAACGGCTCAAAAATTAGAAAACCTTCTGCAAAAAGGAATCCCAGTCGCCCTGGTTTCACGATGCTTTAACGGTATCGCTGAGCCTGTTTATGCCTACCAGGGTGGGGGCGTGCAATTACAAAAATCTGGTGTCTTCTTTATTAAAGAACTCAACGCCCAAAAAGCCCGCTTGAAACTCCTCATTGCCCTCAATGCCGGACTAACAGGGCAAGATTTGAAAGACTATATGGAAGGCTAAGACTCTTGAAAAATCTCTTCAAACCACGTCAGCTTCCATCTACAAGCTCAAAGCAAGGACTTGAGCTGACTTCGTCAGTTCTATCTACAAGCTCAAAACAGGGACTTGAGCTGACTTCATCATTTTCATCTACAAGCTCAAAGCAGGGACTTGAGCTGACTTCGTCAGTTTCATCCACAAGCTCAAAGCAGGGACTTGAGCTGACTTCGTTAGTTCTATCCACAAGCTCAAAGCAGGGACTTGAGCTGACTTCGTTAGTTCTATCCACAAGCTCAAAGCAGGGACTTGAGCTGACTTCGTCAGTTCTATCCACAAGCTCAAAGCAGGGACTTGAGCTGACTTCGTCAGTTCTATCTACAAGTTCAAAACAGTGTGTTGCGCAGTCTTTAACCAGCCGCCTAGTCCGCTCTATGGTATTCATTAAGTCAACATCTCTTGTTTAAGAGCACAAAATCAGGAAATCTTCTCGATTCCCTGATTTTTTCTATTTACGTTTTCGTGTTGAGCTACGTTCTGTTAATCCATGAGATAATAGAACTTCACGTTCTTCCAACACTTCCTTGTGCATAATCTTAGTCAACATACGCATACTAATGGCACCAAGGTCATAAAGAGGTTGGGCAATAGTTGTCAAGTTTGGACGGGTAAAGCGAGAGACTTGCGAATCATCACTGGCAATGATCTCAAATTCTTCTGGTACTGACACACCTTTACCAGCCAAACCGTTCAAGACACCTGCCGCCAACTCATCACCTGTTACAATTGCTGCAGTTGCATTTGATGAAATCAAGCGCTCTGCCAAGGCATAGCCATCTTCATAAGTGTATTTAGATTCAAATACCAATCCTTCGCTATAAGGAATATCTGCTTTTTTCAAAGCTTCCTTGTAGCCAACCAAACGAACCTTACCATTGATGTCATCCACTAGTGGACCACTGACAAAAGCAATGCGCTCATTTTCTTTAGCGAGGTAGGTCACTGCATCAATCGTAGCTTGTTTGTAGTCAATATTGACACTTGGAAGCTGATGCTCTACATCCACAGTTCCTGCGAGAACAATCGGAGTACGTGAACGCGAAAATTCTGAGCGAATTTTATCTGTCAAGTGATACCCCATAAAGATAATGCCATCTACCTGCTTTGAAAAGAGGGTATTGACAACAGAAACTTCTTTCTCGTTATCTTCATCGCTATTAGCTAGGACAATATTGTACTTGTACATTTCTGCAATATCATCAATCCCCTTAGCCAAACTCGAAAAATAACCATTGGTAATATTTGGAATCACGACACCAACAGTGGTTGTCTTTTTACTTGCAAGACCACGCGCAACTGCATTTGGACGATAATCCAAACGATCAATTACCTCAAGCACTTTTTTACGGGTATTCTCTTTTACATTTTTATTGCCATTGACCACACGGCTGACCGTCGCCATGGAAACACCTGCTTCACGAGCGACATCATAAATGGTTACTGTGTCATCTGCATTCATTCCTTTTCCTGTCCTTTCTATCCCACACATTCTTTTACAAGTAGAGGCACCGATTAAAGCTCTATATCTACTTACAAAAGTGAAGATGTGAAAATTTCGTTTTCATATTTTTACTTATTCCATTCTATCACTAATTGTAAACACTTTCAAGTGTTTTTTGAGGATTGATTGAAAAAATTTCATAGAAAGCCTAGGTTTAGCTCCTTGCTACCACCTTAGAGCCACAAAAAGGAGGAAACTAAGCCCCCTCAAGTTACAAATTGTTTGATTGAATAATTTTAATTTTAACACATAATGGTTTTCGCGTTATGATAGTATCACAACCAACCAGATTCTTTCGCGATATTAGCTGCCTCTGTTCGATTACCTGCATCTAGTTTCGAAAGAATATTGGTGACATAGTTTCGGACGGTTCCGTTGGATAGATAAAGTTTATCTGCAATTTCTTGGTTAGACAAGCCCTGAGCAATTCCCTTTAAAACTGCGATTTCTTGCTCCGTTAATGGATTGGGATGCATCATCACCACTTCCATCAATTCAGGCGAATACTCCTTGCCTCCTTCGAGGACAGTATGCAAAGTTTGCATGAGGTCTGCAATGTTTCTTTCTTTTAATACATAAGCATCTACTCCAGCCTTGACCGCACGTTCAAAATACCCTGGGCGCTTGAAGGTCGTCACTACAACCACCTTTGTTTCGAGCTTTTCTGCTCGTATCCACTCCAAGACTTCAAGACCAGTCTTAACAGGCATCTCTACATCAAGAATGGCAATATCTACGGACTCTTTTTCTAAGAGTTGGATTGCTTCTTGCCCATTCTTGGCTTGTAAGACAGACTCTACATCTGCTTGAAAGGCAAGCAACTGGCACATAGCATCTCGCAACATACTTTGATCTTCTGCGACTAATACTTTCATCTACTTTCTCTCCTTATAAGGTAGTCGAACCTGAACTTCTGTCGGTTGTTTTCAACTAATTACCTTTACTTCTCCCGAAAACGGAAGAATACGATCTCGAACTGTATGGAGGTCATCCCCCTTTATAGAAGCAAAGCCACAGCCATCATCTCTCACTGTTAGAATGAGTTCTTTCTCTGTCCGTTCTAATTTTAAGTAGACTTTAGACGCTTTAGCATGTTTGATGATATTGGTCACCAACTCAAGCAAAATCATAGAAGCCATTGACTCCAATTCTTGAGTAAGGCTAGCAGTATCTAGTTGGTTATCCGTTTCCACCTCAATTCCAGCAATTTCTAACATCTTTTTCACAGTCTCTAGTTCGGATGTCAAAGTTCTAGACTTAAGATTTTCCACAATGGTTCGAACTTCACGCATTGATTCTTTGCTAATTTGCTGTATTTCTCTTAATTCCTTTTCCACTTGTGGATAAGCCTGCATTTGAAATAGCTGCAAGGCTAGATCTGTCTTGACACTAAGCATAGCAAAGGTATGTCCCAGACTATCATGCAAATCCTGACCGATACGATTGCGCTCATTTTCTGCTAGCAATAGATTTATCTGGGTATTTTGCTTGACCTGAGCTTCTTTCAAATCCTCGACAAGGCGAATTCGAACCGAGCCCAAAGTCATCAAATCGACAAAAGTAAGAATTACAAGCATATAGACTAGAAACTCAACTTCGATTCTCTGAAAAATCAAAAGTCGCCCCACAACAAGGAATTGAGCAAGGAGAAATGTCCATACATGTAAAGACTTTAAACTACGTACGCCAAAATGATAAATTAAGAGATTGGAAAGGAAAAAGAAAAACCAGATATAATTCCCAGCAACAAAGGCGGTATTCCCAGCTACATAGACCAGCATGATCCCCCAGAAAAGCCAAGATAGGCGCTGGTTCTTAGTTATTAAAACACCCAAATACGTCACTACAAATAGAATATCAACCAATAAATGCCAAGCAGGAAGCTCCCCAATCACTACAGGTAGGATGGGAAAAAGCATAAAAATCAAACTGGCCCAAAACATATAGTGTATGCTTTTCAGTCTTTCAAGCATTAAGCATTCTCCTTCTGACCTTGAAGGTAAATAGTCAAACCAAATAAAACTGCTGAAAAAACAAGTAAATAAACTGTGGTTGATAGATTGATGCCACCCTCGTTTAAGAAGGTCTTGAGCAACTCCATCAATTGATAGGTCGGGAGACACTTACCAACTGCTTGCATCCAGTCTGGAAATAAAGAAATGGGCATCCAGAGTCCGCCTAAAACAGCCAATCCTAGATAAAGAAGATTGCCCACAACAGACATCAGCTGACTAGTTGGTAAGAGAGTCAAGGTCAAGCCAAGTGCTACAAAAGCAATACTCCCCACAATCAGCAAAATCGCAGCTCCAACCCATTTTACTAGAGGCATGTCTACACCTCTTACAAAATGTCCAACTGTAAAAACAACCAGAATTGAGACCAAATAATCAACCAGCATAGTTGTTATCTTTGATAGATAATATTCTACCATATTTACAGGGCTATGACGCAATGTTTTCTGCCAGTTGTTGATCTTATCGGTATGTAAGACAGCTGGTAATGAAAAGATAGCTGTCGACATCATGGAAAAAGCCGTCATGGAGATGAGGTAATCACGCATAAAATTCGCTGGTCCACCTGGTGTCTCCTGGTACATGCCAGAAAAGAATAAATAGAAAGCTGTCGGCATCCCTACTGATAATAAATAATAGACTGATTGCCGTTTGGTCAATAGAAATTCTATCTTGTTTAGTGCCATCCATCGTTTCATCTTAGTCATCTCCTTTTTGCGTTTCTTCAAAGATTGTATCCAGCAAACTACGATTATTAACTTCAATTTCTTGTATGCTACATCCTGCTTGAACTAACAGTTCCCAGAAAGCATCTGCTTCTCGTGTGACTACTTACAGAGCATCTTGTTTTTGAGTCCATTTTTCAACCAAGTTAGACTGCTCAACGACTTCCTTATAAGATATAGGAAGGATAAAGTGCTTTTCTATTTCCTCGCTACGCATGGCTAGTGGTGTCGTATCGCGAATCAACTCTCCCTTATTTAAGAGCAAAATGCGGTCTGCGGTGTGTTCCACTTCCTCAATATAATGGGACGAATAGAGAATGGTGACTCCCTGCGCTTTTAGGTCCTGAACAATTTCCCAAAAGCGTTGACGAGTTGAAGTATCCATGGCAGCAGTTGGTTCATCTAAAAAGACAAGCTTTGGTCGCCCAATCAAGGTCAAGACAAAAGAGAAGAGACGCTTTTGCCCGCCTGACAATTTTTCTGCTAATTGCTCTTTCTGTTGCTGATTAAACTGCAATAGTTGATCGATTTCCTGATTGCTCAAGGAATTTGGATAAATTTTTTGAAAGAAAGCAATCAACTCTTTTACCTTTAGTTTCTGAACGATTACATTCTCTTGAGGGAGGTAGGATCTTGTATAGTCTAACTGAGAACTCGTTACTGGTAAACCTTTAATAGATACTTGACCGCTGGAGACCAATTTATCTCCGAGCAAACAGTCCAAGAGTGTGGTCTTTCCTGCTCCGTTTGGCCCAATCATGGCAACACATTCACCTTCAGCTATCTCAAAGGAAATATCCTTCAAAATAGCCTTGCCCTTGATGTTTTTATGTAAGCCTTGTACCTTAATCATGTTCATAATATTCTCCTTTCAATCACTCCATTCCCATAGGGAAAACGACGAAAATCATAAATCCAAAACCCCAAGCACCACGGATGAATTGGTAAAGGAAGTCTTGATCAAACCAACCTGTAAACATTTCTACCAACCATACCAAGAGTGACAGACCAATAAAGAGATAGATAATCGCTTTTTTCATTCCTCAAACTCCTTTTTCACATCTCCGACTAATTTCAAACCTTCTCTAACAAGCCAAGACATCATTCCAAATCCAGCAAAGACCTCCCAAGGAAAATGATAGAAATCCTCATCCAATCCCGAAAACATGAGATAGGTCATAACTCCTGCTGCTACTAAACTCATTGCGACAATCATTTTATTTTTCATCTCTTCTTCCTCCATTTCATACTTCAATTATAGTCTTTTGAAGTTAGCGGAGCTAGAAGCTTCTGTCACTAGAAAATATGACAAATGTCATAAAAAATTCTGTTCAAAACAAGCAAGATACACTATACAATAAAACACAATTAGAAAAATCTAAGGCAACTTCCTCAAAAGAAATATCAAATCCAATTCACACCATAATGTAAGCTAATACTTATTTAAAATCAAAAAGAGTAGAAATTTTTATCAGACAAACACATATATTATACGTTGAATAAAACCCTTCTATTGCTTTCTTAAAAATTTATAAGAGTTATAAAATCCCTTGAATTCAATGTGTATACCTAAAATACGGTATTTATTGAAAAGACTGGAGACGAAAAGTATACGCTGCCAAAATGAATTACTGAAATTCAAAAAAGAGAGAAGCAAACTGATTCTCTCTTAATGTATATAATATCTAGTTTTAAAAATACACACTCACATATCTCTATAATGTATCGGGAAGACAGGATTCG
>NZ_VMLO01000034.1:0-54349 GCF_013276735.1 Streptococcus sp. 1559 | reverse complement strand
TAAGACTGACGAAGTCAGTTACCTATACCTACGGCAAGGTGACGTTGACGTGGTTTAAATTTGACTTTCGAAGAGTATTACTCTCTCTTGTCACTGCTTTCTATTCTACCATAAAGTCCAGCCTTTGAAGAACTTTTACTAGAATACAAGGCTTCTGTCTCTATTTACCATCTTAAGCATCAAAAAAGAGGGAAGCTCCCTCTTTTACAAATTCAATGCTGCTAGGGTATCCAAATACTGGTTGTTGATGACCGCCAAAATATAGGTATCTGCCTTCAAGAGGTCATCTGGTCCAAATTCAACATCCAATGGGGAATTTTCCTGCTCTCGGAAGCCCAAAATATTCAGATTATATTTGTCACGGAGGTCTAATTTACTCAGACTTTGACCTGCCCAAGACTGAGGAATTTTCATCTCCACAATAGAGACATTTTTATCCAACTGAAAGACACCAACACTATTATGGAAAAGAATGGTATGTGCTAGAGACTGCCCCATTTCATACTCTGGCGAGACAACCGAGTCAGCTCCAATCTTTTCTAGCACTTTCTTAGCAGTCTGACTTTTGACCTTAGCAATAACAGTCGGTACCCCCAAACTCTTACAGTGCATAACCGCAAGCACACTCGACTCCAGATTTCCACCTGTCGCGACGACAACGGTATCGCAGGTATCAATCCCTGCTGATCTCAATAATTCTTCATCTGTGATGTCACCAATCACTCCACGCGCCAAAACTGGCTCAAACTGATTGATGCGCTCTGCGTGGTCATCAATAGCGATAATATTCATATCCTGCTTGGCTAGGGCAGCTAGGACACTGCTCCCAAAAATTCCCAATCCTAAAATTCCAATCGTACGATCTGACATTCTCTTTCCTTTCTTAACCAATACTAATATCTGCTTTCATATAGTGAATCATATCTTTCTTTTCTGGATGGTAATCTGCCAAGCTAACAAACAAGGTCAAGGGACCAATTCGTCCCATAAACATAAGTGGCATGATAACACTGAGAGCCAATTTCCCAAGATCAGAAGTCAAATTTGCCGTTACACCAACTGTACTAAGAGCTGAAATGGTTTCAAATATGAGGTGGATAAAGGGAGGATTGCCTTTGGCTGTCATCCCTAGCAGAATCAATCCTACCAAGAAGCTCATCAAAAAGATAATAAAGACACTAAAGGATTTTTGAACCGTTCGCGGCGCAATCGTTCGTCTCGCAACATTGGCATGAGGCAAGCCCAAAAGCTCACTTCGCGCAAAGACCAAGAGGACAAAAAATGTCGTAATCTTGAGCCCCCCAGCCGTTCCCCCAGGTGCCCCACCTAGAAACATCTGTAAGATATAAATCAAAAGAGTCACAGGATGAGCCTGAGTATAATCTATCGTAGAAAAGCCTGCTGTTCGCATCGTCACTGTTTGAAAAAAGCTAACTAAAACCTTATCGGCAACAGGGAGATTGCCAATCGTTCCAGCATTGTTCCACTCAAGAAAGAGAGTAGTTGCCGTTCCAAATAACAACAAACCTAGAGTCAATAATAGTACAAGCTTCGTATGAAAGTGCAGGCGCCCTTTTTTCTTTCTTCCTACATGACCAGCCAAATCAAACCAGACCATAAAGCCAAAACCACCTGTAATAATTAAGCCTGCAATCACCAGATTGACCAGTAAATCGGTCTGAAAAGCAAATAAACTGGTGCTCCCCAAATTATCAAAACCTGCATTACAGAAGGCGGATATAGCTAGAAAAATGGAACTAAAAAGACCGCGCCCCCAGCCAAGTTGTGGAACAAAACGAAAACTGAGGAATAGAGCTCCCAAACCCTCAACTAGAAAAGTTGTGAGAAAAATAGAATGGACAAACTTTCTCAAAGATCGAGTTTCTCCATAACTAAAACTATCCTGAATAGTTGCACGGCTACGAAGACTAAGCTTTTGCTTGCTCTGGATATAGAAAACTCCAATAAAGGTCATGAGTCCTAGACCACCGATCTGAATCAAGAGCAAACAGATTATTTGACCCCAGATATTATATGTGTGAGCTACTGGAAGGGTTGAAAGACCTGTCACACAGACTGCAGAGACAGCAGTGAAAAGATGATCAAAATAAGTCGCTCGTGAGCTTTCAACTTGGACAAAGGGCAAGCTCAAAAGAAGAGAGCCTAGTAAAATGACCAAGGCAAAACTCAAAAAAATACGACGGGCTGGCGATAAACGAGATAAGCCTAGCTCTATTTTTTCCTTAGATAATTTGAATAACATGTTTCCATTGTACCATAAAACAAAAGAAATATCTCAAATAGGAATGGACAAAACATCGCGTACGCTTATCCTAAAAAAGAGGTTATCCAAACTCGTCCATTTCTAGAAACGTCTAAAAACTACCGACTTCCTATTTTATTCGGCAAAAAATAATCATCAATCAAGCTTTTAAAGTTCTCCTTCACTAAGATAAGAAACTGCCGAGAAAAGCGACTAAAGTTGCACAACACTTGCTAAACTCAGTTCTAACGCCTTCTCAAAAGCTTCCGATCCCCAGTCACGACTATCGTACTGGTCCAAGTCTGCTAAGGAATCAGCTGTGAACAACAATTCTCCCCAGAGAACCCCTCGCAGTTGGGCTACTGCCACAAGCGCAGAACACTCCATCTCCACAACAGCACAGCCCTCTTCCTTACGATAAGCCACCTTTTCAGCCGTTTCTCGGTAAAAACCGTCTGTCGTCCAGGTCAGGACTTCTTCATAGGGAATCCCTCTGACTTCCAAAACTTGCTCAATGGCAGCAATAGCCTCTGGCTGCATTTCCATATAACGAGAAGGTGCCACATAGTGGTAACTGGCTCCTTCATCTCGCAGAGCGCGAACAGGGACTAGAAAGGCATTTTCCTCTATATCGGCTAGCACACCACAGGTACCTGTGGAAATAATCTGCTCCACACCATAGCCAATCAACCAATCCATAAACTGGGCTGCTGGAGCTGAACCAACAGGAGCCTGAGCCAGACAAATCTCCTCGCCTTTGTAGTTCACGACATAGACTGGATAGGTCTTGGTGGCTGAAACGAATTCGCCGACACAGTCCGCCCCTACTTCCCTCGCATAGCGGTCAATCTCTTCACCTAAAAATGCATAGACACATTTCTTGGGCAAGTGCAAGTCCAGCCCCTCGTGATTGGGCATGATAACCGCCTGAGGATTATCATCAAACTCTAAAATGGGAATCGCATGTTTCTGAATCATAACCCACCTCCTCTAATTTTGTACTATTGTATCAAAAACTGACAAAGTGTCAAGGAGGAAGCTGATGAACTGAGGAAAAGCTAATACTAGAATAAAAACCACTTTCTACAATTGATGCTCTGATTTTCATCACATCCTGTCTATCGAGCTAAGCAAATACGAGTCACAATTCCATCTGAGTCTGTGATTTCCAATTGGCTCGATGTCATCCATTTGATTGGTGCGTCAACTTCTTGTGCTCGTTGGGCAATCGTTAACAGTTCTTCTTTATGTGCGACTTCGATGACATAGTAGGCTAAACCTGGTAAGCCTTGCTTACGCGAATCCAGACCTTTTCCTCCCCATTCGTTAACTGCTAAATGATGATGGTAATCTCCAGCCGCAATCCAACTAGCGCTAGGCACACTGAATTTATCCTCTAGCCCTAACACCTTTTGATAAAACTGGCTGGACTTTCGACTATCCTTGACGGAAAGATGAATATGCCCCATTCTCGTACCTTCTGTCAAGATAAAGGGCTCTACTCTTTCCCCCAACTCATAAATGTCCTGCGCCGCAAGAGCCTCCGTCACTCCGATAATGCGTCCATCTTCTCGAATATCCCATGTGGAAACCGGCTTATCTCGATAGAGTTCAATGCCATTTCCCTCCAAATCTTCCAAGTAAATAGCTTCACTGTAACCATGGTCTGCACCGCCGACAAGAGGAATCTGTAAATCTGTCAGGTGTTTCAAGACATCAGCCAAAGCCTTGCGTGTGGGCAAGAGAATGGCCAAATGGTAAAGACCACAATGTTCCCTCACTTCTCCGCTCTCTTGTGCTTGAATCAGCTGTACCAAGACTTTTCCACCAAGGCCTAGAATGGACTCTGTCTCAGTTTGAGATAAGATTTCTAAACCAATAACTTGCTGATAAAAGGCTGTTTGACTGGCCAAATCCTTTACATTTAAAACTGTCTCTGCCAAATAAATGTGACTCTTGTATTCATAGGTCATAAATGGTCCTCTTTTCTCGTTGTAATTATTACAACTATTGTATAATTTCCATCAAGAAAGTCAAGCCAGATAACTCAAAAATAACACCATTTCAGGATAATATAAAGTAAATCATTTCATAATAAAACGCATATTATCAAACTTTTCATCACCTGACAATATGCGTTATTTTAATTTTAAAGACTTTTTGACCAGCTTTTTTATTTCACAACAAGTTCATAACGTGTCTTACTGGTGAAGGTTTGACCAGCTTTAAGAATGACTTGGTCTTTGAGGTCGCTGTGAATGGCATCTGGTAAAGCTTGCGCTTCAAGGGCAATCCCATTGTGCTGCACCATTGGCTGACCAGCCACAAGTACACTCTCATCCACAAAGTTTGCTGTGTAGACCACAAAGCAAGGAGTTTCTGTCTTGAAAAGCAGGAAGCGACCTGAATTTTGGTCATAAAGGAATCCAGCATTGTCATGGCCTACAGGAAGGGCAAATGGGTGATCCAAACCTGATGCCAGCTGGATTTGCTCATCTTCTTCTGCAAAGATATCCTTCAACAAGGCACCATTGTAGATGTGTTTGACCACATCACGGTTGGCTTCTGGAGTTTTGGCAGGAACACCATCGGGAGCGATTGGGTAAATACCCTCTGTATTTAGTTGGAAGACATGACGGTCAATCGTCTGCGTGAAATCACCAGACAAGTTGAAATAGCTGTGGTTGGTTGGATTGACCAGCGTATCCTGATCGGTCGTCACCTTGTAGCTGATTTTATAGGCACCAGTTTCTTCCAAGTGATAACTGATCCAAATCTTGAGATTTCCAGGGAACCCTCCTGTCCCATCTGTACGCTCTGTGTAGAGAGTCAAGCCATGATCGCTTACTTCTTCAACTTCAAACAAGCTGGAATCCCAACCAGTTGAACCACTGTGATTACAGTTGCTAGCATTATTAACCTCAAGGTCATAGGTCTTACCATTGAGCTCAAAGGTCGCACCTGCAATACGACCCGCTACAGGACCTACACTTGCTCCATGCTTGGGACTATTGCCTACATAACTATCAAAGTCATCAAATCCCAAGATAACATTGGCAAAATTTCCAGCCTTGTCAGGTGCGACATAGCGCAAGATGGTCGCACCATAAGTCATAACCTCAAGTTGGTAGCCACCGTCTGTCTCAAATCGATAGGCCAAGACATCCTCGCCCTCAACATTTCCAAATACACGCTCTGTGTATGCTTTCATTCTGTTCTCCTTTTACTATTTCTCTCAAGCAAACAAACCATAGAAAGCGTACTGACAATCTATGGTTTATCTGATAATTTACAAATCCTCTTGTCAAGAATTCATAAACACTGTCTTACTTTTGATATTCGTGAATTATGACACCTTGTACTACACGGTTTACTGTACCTGTAGGAGACGGTGTATCTGGTTTATTTTCTACCTTGAGTGAAGTCAATAGGGCAAAGAGTTGGGCATAAACGATGTAAGGGAAGACACGGTAAATATCATTCAAGACACCGCCACAACCAAGGGCCACTTCTTTGACATTTTCAAGACCAAAAGCTTGATCACTCAAAAGCACAACACGACGAGCAATCTGGTCACCAGCAACTTCACGAACCAAGTCCAAGTCGTACTTACGAGTGTAGTCTGTCGTTGTACCAAAGACCAAAACAACTGTATTTTCGTTGATAAGAGATTTTGGACCGTGACGGAAGCCAACTGGGCTTTCATACATGGTCGCAACTTGACCAGCAGTTAATTCCAAAATCTTGAGCTGAGCTTCATGAGCAAGTCCAAAGAAAGGACCAGCGCCTAGATAGATGACACGGTTAAAGTCTAAATCAACGAGCTCTTTGACATCTTCTGCCTTGTCTAAAACTTTACGGGCAAGACTAGATACAACTTCAAAACGTTCAGACTTAACAGCAAATTCTGTAGGATCAAAGACCAAGAGAGCTGTCAACATCATAGACGTAAAGCTAGAAGTCATGGCAAATCCAGCATCATTAGAGACAGCTGGTTGCAAGAGCAAGAGATTACGGTCATCACCGTGAGCTTGAAGAGCCAATTTACCATCTGCTGCACAAGTAATCGTCACTTGATAAAGCTCATCCACCAAGGATTTGGCCAAATCAACAGTCGCCACACTTTCAGGCGAGTTCCCACTACGAGCAAAAGACACAAGGACAGTTGCCACATCTTTTTTCAAATAGGTTGCTGGATTGGCAACGATATCTGTTGTCGCAATAGCATTGAAATTCCATTTGCGTTCGTCATAGACTTCCTTAAAGTAAGGTAGCAAGGTATCTCCCACATAAGCAGAAGTCCCAGCACCTGTCAAGATAACCTTAATATAGTCATGTTTATCAGCGATTTCTTGTAGGAAGGCTGCAATTTCTTCACGTTTTGCTTGGTAAAATTCAAAAGCTTCTCTCCATACATCAGGCTGTTGGTAGATTTCACGCGTAGTGATTTCTGCACCCAATTCGAGCAAGTCTTCTTTTGTATAATGTAGCATTGAGTTCCTCTTTTTCTATTAAATATGGGAATGGGAGTAAGCTCCATTCCCATGTATATTTTATATAAAATGCTCTAACGATTTTCACGTTGTCACATGAATTGAATCGAGTTCCAACTAAAATCTGTAGGAAACTAGCCGCAGGCTGCTCAAAGCACTGCTTTGAGGTTGCCGGATAAGACTGACGAAGTCAGTAACATATACCTACGGCAAGGCGACGTTGACGTAGTTTGAAGAGATTTTCGAAGAGTATTATTCATCTTCGTCATCATCGAAGCCCGCTAACAGGTCATTAACTTTCACAATACTTTCTGCAGCACGGCTCTTGTAGTCCGCATCTGCGCCTGTAAGGCTCGCATTGATAAATTCAATCACCATTGGAAGATTCATCCCTGCGTAAAGGTCAATATCACGACCTTCCATGATCAAGCGACTCACCACATTACAAGGTGTCCCACCGAGAAGATCCGCAAAGACTAGGAAATCATCCACCCCTTCAATAACAGCTTCAAATTTAGCAGTAAATTCTTCTGGGCCATCTTCTGGAAGAAGAGCTACTGTGTAAATGTTGTCTTGTGGGCCCATAATCATTTCTGTGCTACCTCTAAGCTCCTCACAGAAGCGACCATGGCTCACCAAAATTAATGATTTAGTCATAAGGAATTACATTCCAAGTGCAAAGTGACCAAGGGCAGAAAGAGTCAAAGCAAGTACGATAATAATACCGATAGCTTTAGTAGAGTTCATACCTTTCTTACCAAGCAACCAGAAGATAAAGGCAGTAAAGATTGCTGGAAGCAAACGTGGGAAGATTTGGTTCAAGATGTCTTGGAAATCAATCATCTTTTCACCGATTGGCAACTTGTAAGAAATTTCAAAGTTAATCACTGTTGCTACAAGAGCACCCATCATGAAGACACCAAGTACAGATGCAGCGTCAATCAAAGCTGTCAAGGTACTTTGCATGTTGTTGATAAGGTTAACCCCTTCTTTGTAAGCAAATTCCAACTGTTTCCAACGGAAGATGTCATACGCTACTGCAACTGCAATCCAAAGGAAGATCCCCCAAGGTTGGCCAGCGATAGCCATAGTTGCTGCGACTGACCCCATGATAGCAGGTACAAGTGAACCAAAGATTGTATCCCCAAGAGGAGCGAATGGTCCCATCAAACCTGTCTTGATACCGTTAACGGCGTCTTTTGAACCTACACCATCTTTTTCTTCCATGGCAAGGTCAAAACCAGCGATAATAGTATGGAAGAATGGTGAAGTATTGAAGAATTGAGTATGAACTTTCATCATTTCTTTCAATTCAGGAGTTCCATCCCCATACATTTTACGCAACTGAGGCAAGATCATGTAAAGGTAACCAGAAGCTTGCATACGTTCGTAGTTCCAACCTAATTGGAAAGTAAACAAGCTACGTTTGTTGATTTGATTAAAATCTTCTTTTGTTAGTTTGTAATTAGAATTCGTCATCTTCGATTTCCCCACTTTCTGATGGTGTAGAAGGTGCTGCTACAGCTACTTTTTGGCTATTTTTGAAGTGAAGCACTGCAAGGAAAATACCTACGATAGAGATACCAATCATAGACAATCCTTTGAAGTTGTTCACGAAACCAATTTTTTCAGCAACTTCAGCAGGAAGAGTACCTACGATACCAGCAACAGCGCCACCAAGACCTGTTACATATGAGTAAAGAACAGTCAACATAGCTGTCAAACCAAATCCCATAGCAAGGTAATGAAGGTTACGTTTAACTGGAAGGTAACGAAGCAAGATTGCAAATCCAAGACCTGGAAGCATACGTCCTGCGAGTGTCAAACCATCTGCAATCCATTGGTATTTTGTAACGAAGTCTACTACGCCTTGTACAAATTCACCACCAAAAGCAAGGGCAAAGAAGACTGGAAGGGCACGAGATAAAGCCCAAGGAATCGCACCAAGCAAGTAGTTGCGTTCAATACCTTTATAGTCAAAGCGTTCGATGGCAGCATCCACACGGTGAGCGAAGAAGGTAGTAGTCATACGACCAAGAACGTCGAAGTAAGTCAAGAGAGTTGCTACTGGTACAGCGATTGTAGTAATGGCAAGCGGTGCATCAATTCCTTGTGAAACAGAGAAGGCTGTCGCAAGAACCGCACCAGAAGTTGCGTCGATACGAGAAGCACCACCGAAGGTACCAACCCCAAGAACGAACAGTTGCAAGTTACCACCGATAAGCAAACCAGTAGTCACATCTCCCATGATTAAACCAGTAATGAAACCAGCAAATACAGGGGAACCTGCAGATGAAACGATCGTCAACTCATCACAGATTTGATAAGCTGAGTACAAAGTGAGAAGTAAAATTTGCCACCATTGTATCATAACAATGACCTCCTAAAAAATTTTTTCCTATTTTAATAAGCTCAAAAAGTCTGAAATTGGATCATTTGGAACCATTTGAGCAGTAAGTTTAACACCTTTTTCTGCCAATTTGTGGAAATCTTCCACATCCTTGTCTACTACGTTGATAGAACGTGTGATAGGGCGAGTTTCTGGTGTTTGAGACATATTCCCAACATTAAGGGTTTCAAGTGGTACACCTGCTTCTACCAAACCAAGGAAGCGGTCTGGTTTACGAGCAACGATAAAGAGACGTTGGCTATCGTATTTACCAGCAAGAATATTGGCTGCCGCTTTCTCAATTGGCAAAATACTCAATTTTACACCTGGTGGTGTCGCAAGTTTCAAACCACTCTTTTCAACATCGTTGTTGACAACTTCGTCATCTACAACCATAATACGTGAAACATTTAGTTTTCCAGCCCAAAGATTGGCTACTTGTCCGTGGATCAAACGTCCATCGATACGGCATCCTACAATTGTCATAAGTTTTCCCCCTTTATGTGTTTTAGTGTAGGTTTACGAGTTAAATGAATCTCTTCTTTATATTGGCTCTCTGTTTCAAAGATGATGATGCGGTTGGCACCTTCCTTGAGATAGCTATGAGGGATATAAAGTGAGAGGGTTGGGCCGACGTTCCAAAAACGTCCTAGATTCTGCCCATTGACAAAGGCAACTCCCTTACCAAACTCAGACAAGTCTAGGTAAGTATCTTTTGGCTCTTGGACTGTAAAGTCATAAGCGTAAAAGGCTGGTTGTCCTTGAGTCCATCCTTTTGAAAAATCAATTTTCTTAGGATTGTCTAGTGGGAGTGGATAGTGTTTCCAGTTCAGTAAGAAATGCAAATCCTTACAAACCCCTGTCCGAATTCCCTTACGTTGCGTATCTGCTAAGAACTTATGCCCATAGTTGACACGCCCCATATTTTCTATCAATATGTCAATCCTAGATAACGCTTTCTTTTCACCTTGATAAAAAATATCTTCCCCAATCTCTGTCTGATATTGGGTTTTAATCCACTGACCATCGACATACAGCTGGGCCCTATCTCGACCGTCAATGATACGAAGTCTTTCTTCTTCTGCATCCCAGTTTGTTTCTGTTCGATAGAGTAAGTAACCATAGCTTTGTCCCAGCTCCTCCATCTTTTTAGGATAGAGGCTTTCTACTGGACTTGACAAGCTATCCAAGGTTTCAAACAAGGAAACTTTTTCTACTATTGGTATAGCATCCAACTCCATACTCTCTTTGTAGAGTGGTTCTAACTGCGGATACTCTGGGAAATGTGTTGCCATCATCTTCTTGACTGCCAAGTATTTGGCAGTTGGATTTCCTTCTTCATCCAGAAGAGCATCGTAATCATAAGATGTAACTTGTGGCAGGTCCAAAGTCCCTCGAGCTGAGCAACCATTCATGAAGCCAAAGTTTGTACCACCGTGGAACATGTAAAGATTGATGGAGCCTTGTTCCAAAACCTCTCGAACTGCATCTGCCAATTCCTTAGGATCCCGTGTGATAATCGGTTCTTTCCAACGATTGAACCAGCCATCCCAGAACTCCATACACATGAGCGGCCATTTCTTGCCATGCTCATCAAAGAATTCCTGCATCTGTGAAAAGTTGTAAGGTGCCTTAGAACCAAAGTTCCCTGTTACAAAGAGGTCATCTTCGATTAAGGTTCCCGCTTTCAGAGTAGCTCTCCAAGGACCATCTGATGTAAAGAGAGGACAGGTTACGCCACGCTCTTCCATCAGCTGTCGAATGGCTCTCAGGTAAGCCTTATCTTCTCCATAAGAACCATACTCATTTTCAACCTGCATCATGAGGATATTGCCACCATTGTCCAACAGATGTGGAACCAGTCGTGGCAAGAGCTGATCATAATAGCGACCGACAGCCTCAATATAGGCAGGATCTGAAGAACGAATCCTCATGTCTTTGGTTAAGAGCCAGGCTGGTAAACCACCGAATTCCCACTCCGCACAGATGAAGGGTGACGGACGAACGATAGCGTAGAGACCCAAGTCTTGCGCTGTCTGTAGAAATCGCTCCAAATCCAGAGCTCCTTCAAAATGAAACTCACCCTCACGAGGCTCGTGTAAATTCCAAGCCACATAAGTCTCTACCGTATTAAAACCAAGAGCCTTCAAGTTATAGAGCGAATGATACCAATCCTCTGGAGGAATCCTAAAATAATGAATGGCGCCGGACAAAATCTTGAACGGTTTCCCATCTAAATAGAAATCGTCTCGTATCTCAAATCGTGTCATAAAACTACCTTTTGATTGCAAAGTTTGCGCTTTCACTCGTTGTTATAGTAATTATAAACCAATCTGTTTGAATTGTCAATAGAAATTGTCGGAATATTTACTGTAATTTTACTATTATACACACGTTCAATTAGTTTCAAACATTTTCAGACCCATTTCAAACGCTCTTTACATTCGGAATAGAGAACCTAAAATAATTTTGTATAAAATACATTTATAAAATATGAGCAATGCCTATGTAACTTAATTTTTTAATCTGTTATCTAATTTTTTATTCAAAAGACTACTATTTTTTTCGCTTTTATGGTAAAATTTTCTATGGAGAAGGAAAATAGAGGTAAAAATATGGCAATTCCCAAATATCAATACATAAAAGACGAATTAAAAAATAAAATCATCTCTGGGCAGTTTAGCAGTGGAGATAAATTTTACACTGAAGCAGAACTCATTTCAATGTACGATGTCAGCTCTATCACAGTTGTTCGCGCCTTAAACGACCTTGCCAAAGATGGCTATATTGTCCGCCAACAAGGAAAAGGAACCTTCGTTTCACGTGCACGCAAACACAAGCTTGTAGAGTTTTCAGATATTGAACTCTTCAATGCTAAAGATGATAAGGTAACTGTTCTTTCAATTGAACGCGGAAACAAGCTTGTTTACTTGGAAAAATTGGGTCTACGCGGCGATCAATTCTACTACAAGATTGAACGTATCCGCGAATCAAACGGTGTCGTTTATATCTACCATACATCCTACATCCCAGAACAATATATCAACGCAAATTATCCAAACCTTGAATACTATAGTTCTATCTATAATCGTTTCAAGTTAGACTACCACATTCACATGAATGATGAACACTTTGAAGAAATCAACGAAATAGTCTTTCCAACTCCAGAACATGCGGCTTCAGTCCTCGGAGTCGATGAACAATTCCCTACTGTCCTACAAACTAAAATCACCAAACTCGAATCAACTGGCCAAGTTTTAGAATACAGTGAAACTTACAAACGATCTGATTACTACAAGATTAAATTCATCTCATGTGACCGTGATCACTAAGAAGAAAGCCTGAGCCTAATCGCTCGGGCTTTTTCTATGCTTATTATACCACACCAAAAAGGTAGCGCTTACCTATTTTTGGAAGATTCTATAATTTGTGGAATATTTTATAGAAATAGAACCAAAAATTATACTAGATATATATACGTATTTTTTCCGACTAATCTGAAATCTTAAGCTTAAATTTTATATTTTTTTATACTTATTATAGTTTTTTGTCATCTCCTCTTGACTCTCGTTAATATAAGAAATAAAATAAAGGCGTTGATTTATATAATCGCTATCAATATAACAATGCAATCAGGAGGTTTTGCAATGAAACATGAAAAACAACAGCGTTTTTCTATTCGTAAATACGCTGTAGGAGCAGCTTCTGTTCTAATTGGATTTGCCTTCCAAGCACAGACTGTTGCAGCCGATGGAGTTACTCCTACTACTACAGAAAACCAACCGACCATCCATACGGTTTCTGATTCCCCTCAATCATCCGAAAATCGGACTGAGGAAACACCTAAAGCAGAGCTTCAACCAGAAGCTCCAAAAACTGTAGAAACAGAAACTCCAGCTACTGATAAGGTAGCTAGTCTTCCAAAAACAGAAGAAAAACCACAAGAGGAAGTTAGTTCAACTCCTAGTGATAAAGCAGAGGTGGTAACTCCAACTTCTGCTGAAAAAGAAACTGCTAATAAAAAGGCAGAAGAAGCTAAAGAGATTGATTCTAAAGAGTCAAATACAGACAAGACTGACAAGGATAAACCAGCTGAAAAAGATGCTAAAAAAAATGAAGCGAAAGCAGAGGCTGACAAACCGGCAACAGAGGCAGGAAAGGAACGTGCTGCAACTGTAAGTGAAAAACTAGCGAAAAAGAAAATTGTTTCTATTGATGCTGGACGTAAATATTTCTCACCAGAACAGCTCAAGGAAATCATCGATAAAGCGAAACATTATGGCTACACTGATTTACACCTATTAGTCGGAAATGATGGACTTCGTTTCATGTTGGACGATATGAGCATCACAGCTAACGGCAAGACCTATGCCAGTGACGATGTCAAACGCGCCATTGAAAAAGGTACAAATGATTATTACAACGATCCAAACGGCAATCACTTAACAGAAAGTCAAATGACAGATCTGATTAACTATGCAAAAGATAAAGGTATCGGTCTCATTCCGACAGTAAATAGTCCTGGTCACATGGATGCGATTCTCAATGCCATGAAAGAATTGGGAATCCAAAACCCTAACTTTAGCTATTTTGGGAAGGAATCAGCCCGTACTGTCGATCTTGACAACGAACAAGCTGTCGCTTTTACAAAAGCCCTTATCGACAAGTATGCTGCTTATTTCGCGAAAAAAACTGAAATCTTCAACATCGGACTTGATGAATATGCCAATGATGCGACAGATGCTAAAGGTTGGAGTGTGCTTCAAGCTGATAAATACTATCCAAACGAAGGCTACCCTGTAAAAGGCTATGAAAAATTTATTGCCTACGCCAATGACCTCGCTCGTATTGTAAAATCGCACGGTCTCAAACCAATGGCCTTTAACGACGGTATCTACTACAATAGCGACACAAGCTTTGGTAGTTTTGACAAAGACATCATCGTTTCTATGTGGACTGGTGGTTGGGGAGGCTACGATGTCGCTTCTTCTAAACTACTAGCTGAAAAAGGTCACCAAATCCTTAATACCAATGATGCTTGGTACTACGTTCTTGGACGAAACGCTGATGACCAAGGTTGGTACAATCTCGATCAGGGGCTCAATGGTATTAAAAACACACCAATCACTTCTGTACCAAAAACAGAAGGAGCTGATGTCCCAATCATCGGTGGTATGGTAGCTGCTTGGGCCGATACCCCATCTGCACGTTATTCTCCATCTCGCCTCTTCAAACTCATGCGTCATTTTGCAAATGCCAACGCTGAATACTTCGCAGCCAACTATCAACCTGCAGAAAAAGCACTAGAAACTATTCCAAAAGACTCTAACCGTTATACTGCTGAAAGTTTTGCTGCTGTCAAAGAAGCTGAAAAAGCCATCCGTTCACTCGATAGCAACCTCAGCCGTGCTCAACAGGATACGATTGATCAAGCAATCGCAAGCCTTCAAGATGCTATTAAAAACTTGGCTTTAACTCCAGAAGCACAAAAAGAAGAGGATGCTAAACGCGAACTTGAAAAACTGAATAAGAATAAAGTCATTTCCATCGATGCAGGTCGCAAATACTTTACTCTGAACCAGCTCAAACGCATCGTAGACAAGGCCAGTGAGCTCGGATATTCTGATGTTCATCTCCTTCTAGGAAATGACGGACTTCGCTTTCTACTCGATGATATGACCATTACTGCCAACGGAAAAACCTATGCTAGTGATGACGTTAAAAAAGCTATTATCGAAGGAACTAAAGCTTACTACGACGATCCAAACGGTACTGCACTAACACAGGCAGAAGTGACAGAGCTAATTGAATACGCTAAATCTAAGGACATCGGTCTCATCCCAGCTATTAACAGTCCAGGTCACATGGATGCTATGCTGGTTGCCATGGAAAAATTAGGTACTAAAAATCCTCAAGCAAACTTTGATAAAGTTTCAAAAACAACCATGGACCTTGAAAATCAAGAAGCCCTTAACTTTACCAAAGCCCTTATCGGTAAGTATATGGATTACTTTGCTGATAAATCAAAGATATTCAACTATGGTACAGATGAATATGCCAATGATGCGACCAACGCCCAAGGTTGGTACTACCTCAAATGGTATGGACTCTATAACAAGTTTGCAGACTATTCTAACAGTCTAGCTGCTATGGCTAAGGAAAGAGGGCTACAACCAATGGCCTTCAACGATGGCTTCTATTACGAAGACAAGGATGATGCTGAATTCGATAAAGATGTCTTGATTTCTTACTGGTCTAAAGGCTGGTGGGGCTACAACCTTGCGTCACCTCAGTATCTGGCAAACAAAGGTTATAAGTTCTTGAATACCAACGGTGACTGGTACTATGTTTTAGGAAATCACAAACAAGATGAAGCTTATCCTCTTTCAAAGGCAATTGAAAATTCTGGAAAAACACCATTCAATCAACTAGCTTCTACCAAATATCCTGAAGTAGATCTTCCAACAGTCGGAAGTATGCTTTCAATCTGGGCAGATAGACCAAGCGCTGAATACAAGGAAGAGGAAATCTTTGAACTCATGACTGCCTTTGCAGACCACAACAAAGACTACTTCCGTGCTAATTATAATGCTCTCCGCGAAGAATTAGCTAAAATTCCTACAAACTTAGAAGGATATAGTAAAGAAAGTCTTGAGGCCCTTGACGCAGCTAAAACAGCTCTAAATTACAACCTCAACCGTAATAAACAAGCTGAGCTTGACACACTTGTAGCCAACCTAAAAGCCGCTCTTCAAGGCCTCAAACCAGCTGCAACTCATTCAGGAAGCCTAGATGAAAATGAAGTGGCTGCCAATGTTGAAACCAGACCAGAACTCATCACAAGAACTGAAGAAATTCCATTTGAAGTTATCAAGAAAGAAAATCCTAACCTCCCAGCTGGTCAGGAAAATATTATCACAGCAGGAGTCAAAGGTGAACGAACTCATTACATCTCTGTACTCACTGAAAATGGAAAAACAACAGAAACAGTCCTTGATAGCCAGGTAACCAAAGAAGTTATAAACCAAGTGGTTGAAGTTGGCGCTCCTGTAACTCACAAGGGTGATGAAAGTGGTCTTGCACCAACTACTGAGGTAAAACCTAGACTGGATATCCAAAAAGAAGAAATTCCATTTACCACAGTGACTCGTGAAAATCCACTCTTACTCAAAGGAAAAACACAAGTCATTACTAAGGGCGTCAATGGACATCGTAGCAACTTCTACTCTGTGAGCACTTCTGCCGATGGTAAGGAAGTGAAAACACTTGTAAATAGTGTCGTAGCACAGGAAGCCGTTACTCAAATAGTCGAAGTCGGAACTATGGTAACACATGTAGGCGATGAAAACGGACAAGCCGCTATTGCTGAAGAAAAACCAAAACTAGAAATCCCAAGCCAACCAGCTCCATCAACTGCTCCTGCTGAGGAAAGCAAAGCTCTTCCTCAAGATCCAGCTCCTGTGGTAACAGAGAAAAAACTTCCTGAAACAGGAACTCACGATTCTGCAGGACTAGTAGTCGCAGGACTCATGTCCACACTAGCAGCCTATGGACTCACTAAAAGAAAAGAAGACTAAGTCTTTTCGATAAAAAATAAACAGCGAGATTGAAGCTCGCTGTTTATTTTTTAATTAATCACCTAGTCCAAGACGTTCAAAGATATCATCCACTCGTTTGGTGTAATAAACTGGGTTGAAGATTTCATCGATTTCTTCTTGAGTGAGACGTGATGTTACTTCTGAATCTGCCTCAAGAAGTGGTTTAAAGTCTACTTGGTTGTCCCAAGAGTAGGCTGTTTTTGGTTGCACCAAGTCATAGGCTTGCTCACGGGTCATGCCTTTTTCAATCAATGTCAACATAGCCCGTTGGCTAAAGATAAGACCAAAAGTCGAGTTCATGTTTCGGATCATATTTTCTGGGAAGACTGTCAAGTTCTTGACGATATTTCCAAAACGGTTGAGCATGTAGTCAATCAAAATGGTCGTATCTGGTGTGATGATACGCTCAGCTGATGAGTGAGAAATATCGCGTTCGTGCCAGAGAGCGACGTTTTCATAAGCCGTAATCATGTGACCACGAATGACACGCGCCAGACCAGTCATATTTTCAGAACCGATTGGGTTGCGTTTGTGAGGCATTGCTGAAGACCCTTTTTGCCCTTTAGCAAAGAACTCTTCTACTTCGCGTTGCTCAGATTTTTGTAGACCACGAATCTCAGTCGCCATACGTTCGATTGAAGTCGCAATGCTGGCAAGAACCGCAAAGTACTCAGCGTGAAGGTCACGAGGAAGGACTTGTGTAGAGATTTCTTGGGCACGGATGCCAAGTTTATCGCAGACATACTCCTCTACAAATGGTGGGATATTGGCAAAGTTCCCAACCGCACCAGAAATCTTACCAGCTTCTACACCAGCAGCTGCATGCTCGAAACGCTCGATATTGCGTTTCATTTCGCTGTACCAAGTTGCCAATTTAAGACCAAAGGTTGTCGGCTCAGCGTGCACACCATGAGTACGCCCCATCATGATGGTGAACTTGTGCTCCTTGGCCTTGTCAGCGATGATATTAGTGAAGTTTTCAAGGTCACGACGGATGATGTCGTTGGCCTGCTTGTAGAGGTAACCATAAGCAGTATCCACCACGTCGGTAGAAGTTAACCCATAGTGAACCCACTTGCGCTCTTCACCAAGAGTCTCAGAAACCGCACGCGTGAAAGCCACCACATCGTGGCGCGTCTCCTGCTCAATTTCCAAAATACGGTCGATGTCAAAGTCCGCCTTCTTGCGAATCAAAGCCACATCTTCCTTAGGGATTTCCCCCAACTCAGCCCATGCCTCGTCAGAGAGGATTTCCACCTCAAGCCAAGCACGGTATTTATTTTCTTCACTCCAAATATTCGCCATCTCAGGGCGAGAGTAACGGTTGATCATGTGTTAATTTTTCCTTTCTTCTTAAGCTGTTGGGAATAAGCTATCTAGGTAAACCAAGATTTCTACTCAAACTCCTCTTTTTCAATAAACACAGACGGGTAATGATCTAGTGTATTCAAATCCGTATCCAGCGGTACATCATAGATAGCTAAATAATTTTCGGGGTATTGTGCAGCTAGTTCTTCATATTTAGCTTGTACCTTATCTTGGTCAGCACTGGCATACAACACTTCAACAACTGCTCCAGTCTTATCCTTTTCAATAAATGTATTAACGATAATTTGTATCATAGACTTGTCCTAAAAATCAATCCCTTCCCCAAGCTCATCCACACTATCCGGTACATCACTAAACAAGGTCACATGTCCCATCTTGCGGTTGTGCTTCGCTTCTATTTTACCATACATGTGGAGGTGGGCGCTTGAATTTTCTGTCACATATTGCTCAGCAGCCTCGACATGCTGACCGAGGACATTAAGCATAACGGCTGGCGCATGGAGTTTGATGACTGGTAATGGTGCTCCGAGAACACCGAGAATATGGGTGTCAAACTGAGAGAAATCACAGGCTTCAATAGAATAGTGCCCAGAGTTATGTGGTCGTGGGGCGATTTCATTGACAATAACGTCATCATCAGTCGCAAACATTTCCACACAGAGAGTTCCAGACAAGTTGAGTTGTTCTGCGATTCGCACTGCCATAGCTTTAGCCTTGTCTACTAGACTTTCAGAAATGCGGGCTGGTACGATGGTCTTAGACAGGATATTGTTGCGGTGGATATTTTCCTGAACTGGGAAAAACGTCACCTCCTTGCCATTTCCTGACACGATGACAGAAATCTCAAGGTCAAAGTTGATAAATTCTTCCAAGACGCAGTCTGCTGAGTCTGCTAGCGCATAGGCTGCTTCCAAGTCTGCTTCTGAACGAATAACCTTTTGTCCATGACCATCGTAGCCACCAGTCGCAGTCTTGAGGACATAGTTTTTCGACAAGTCGATATCTGCCAAGTCTAGGCTAGAAGTCACGACCTTGTAGGGTACCACAGTGACTTGAGCCTTGTTTGACAAAAAATCCTTTTCAAAAATACGATTTTGCGAAATGCGGAGCAGATCTGTTCCTTGAGGGAGTTGTCCATCCTTGATAACGGCATCCAAACCGTCAGCGTCGACATTTTCAAACTCGTAAGTGAGGACATCGCAACGGTCTGCCAACTGACGGAGGGCGTCCACATCGTTATAAGGTGCCACAATGATTTCCGCCACGCGAGAGGCCGGGCAATCCGCCGCAGGATCCAGCGCGATAACCTTGTGCCCCATGTAGATAGCAGAAATGGCCATCATCTGACCCAGTTGACCGCCACCGATAATTCCGATTGTTTTAGATGAGCTCATTGGTAGACTCCTCTGCGATTTTTCCTTGTTCTTCTGCAAAATCTGCCAAAGCCGTCGCGATAGCTTGATCCTCTACTGAAAGAAGACGGAGGGCGAAGAGAGCCGCATTTGTCGCACCAGCTTCACCGATAGCCATTGTCGCAACAGGCACCCCACCCGGCATCTGAACGATAGAATAGAGTGAATCCACGCCACTAAGGGCACGAGATTTGACTGGCACGCCAATGACTGGAAGGGTTGTTTTGGCAGCTACCATTCCTGGCAAGTGGGCTGCGCCACCTGCACCTGCGATAATGACCTTGATGCCACGGCTACGAGCTTCTTCGGCATGTCTGAACATGAGGTCTGGTGTGCGGTGGGCAGAGACAACCTTCTTCTCGTAGGCTACACCGAAGCGGTCTAGGACTTCTGCTGTTTTTTGCATGGTTGCCCAGTCGGATTTTGAGCCCATGATGATGGAAATAATTGGTTTAGTCATAATTTTTCCTTTTTTCTTCTTTTTTGATAATGGTCTTAGGTGGTGGGGACGGAAGCAAACCTTCGGTTTCATTCCTAAACTTTGAGCCTAAGGTCTCAAAGTTTCCCCCTGACCAGAACATTCACTGTTCTGGTCTTTTCACCACGACGACCATTATCGTGTTTGGCGACTACGGCGCGTTATTCTTATATCTTTACTTAATTGCCTTGCTTCCGATATCTGTTCGGTAGAAGAGTCCTTCTATTTTTTGTTGGGATAGTTCTTGGTAGATGCTGGCTTGGGCTTCTTTGACGGTGGCTGCTGTGGTAACGAGCATATAAACTCGTCCGCCGTTTGAGATCAGTGCTCTGCTATTTTCCGCAAACTTAGCCCCTGCATAGTAGGTGATGACATCGCCTTCTGTCTTGGCTGGCAACTCAACGCCCCTTTCATAGTCTAGCGGGTAGCCCTTGGATGCGACAACCACACCCAGAGTCACACCCTTATCCGTCCAGGTGATGTTTGGCTCCTTGCTATCCAGAATATCTGTAATATTTTGTGCAAAGTCAGATGTCAAACGAGGCAAGATAATCTGTGTTTCAGGATCTCCAAAGCGAGCATTGAACTCGATGACTTTAGGATCTTCTGCTGTCAGGATAAGCCCTGCATAGAGGATGCCAAGATACGGACGGCCTTCTTTGATCATCCCTTCAAGGATTGGCTTGACAATAGTCTCAACCGCTGTATCAACTACACTCTGTGGTAAGTGTGGAACTGGCGCATAGGCACCCATCCCACCAGTGTTAGGCCCCTTATCGCCATCATAGGCACGTTTGTGGTCTTGCGCTGTTGGCATGATGTAGAACTTGTCCCCATTGACAAAGGCAAAGAGTGAAAATTCCTCTCCTTCAAGGAATTCCTCAATAACCACACGCGCACCTGAGTCACCAAATTTATTGTCCAAAAGCATCTCGTGAGCTGCTTCGACCGCTTGCTCAACCCTCTCCGCAACGACGACACCCTTCCCAAGCGCCAGGCCATCCGCCTTGACTACGATAGGCGCACCCTGCTTTTCGATATAGGCCTTGGCTTCCTCGAAATCTGAGAATGTGCCATAGGTTGCTGTCGGAACGCCGTATTTGACCATGATTTCCTTAGCAAAATCCTTGGACCACTCCAACTCTGCCGCCAATCTTGTCGGACCAAAGGCTTTGAGACCAGCTTGGTTAAAATCATCCACGATACCAGCTGCAAGGGCGTCATCTGGCCCTATAAAGGTCCAAGCAATATCGTTGGCTTTTGCAAACTCAATCAATTTAGAATGTTCGGAAATAGAGATATTTACCAATTTCAGACCATCCAGAGTCATACCGTCATTCCCAGGAGCTACAAAGACTCTTTCAACCCCTTTTGATTCAAGTAACTTTTTAGCAATCGCATGCTCACGACCACCCGAACCGACAACAAGCAGTTTCATTTCTCAACCTCTTTTGCGAATTATTTACCAACATTATATCAAAAAAGTTCGTTTTAATCTTGTTTCAGTTAGCATTTTAAGCCAAAAAAGGAAAGAAACTGTTTTCTTCCCTTTAACGTTCTTAATGTCTAAAATGTCTCACACCTGTAAAGACCATTGTCAAGCCATATTTGTCAGCAGCTTCGATAGACTCTTGGTCACGGACGGATCCACCCGGCTGGATGATAGCCCTGATCCCTGCTTTGGCGATTTCTTCCACATTATCCGCAAATGGGAAGAAGGCATCCGAAGCAAGAACAGCGCCGTCAAGACGGTCTTTAGCTTGATCAATAGCGATGCGAACAGAAGCCACACGGTTAGTTTGACCCGGACCGACACCAAGTGTCATGTGGTCATTGGTTACGATGATACCGTTTGATTTGACGTACTTGATAGCTTTCCAAGCAAACTCAAGAGCAGTCGCTTCTGTCTCAGTTGGCTGGCGTTTGGTCACCACTTGCCAGTCAGCTGGGCTTTCTTTGACCACGTCTTGGTTTTGTACCAGAAGTCCACCGACAACACCTGTGTATTCTGCTTCCACTTCGCTAGCCTCTTGAGCATCAAATGGCAAGGCAAGGATACGCAAGTTTTTCTTTTTATTAGTCAAAATAGCTAGCGCTTCATCCGTATAACTTGGTGCGATGATGATTTCAAGGAAAACACCATGCATCTTCTCAGCTGTCGCAACATCCAACTCACGGTTGAGAACGACGATTCCACCGAAAATTGAGACTGGGTCAGACTCATAAGCATAGTCCCAAGCAGTCTCGATGTCGTCAGCTTGACCAATTCCACATGGATTCATATGTTTGAGAGCCACAACGGTTGGACGATCTTTGAAGTCACGGATGATACGAATGGCAGCATCCGCATCACGGATATTGTTAAAAGACAATTCCTTACCGTTGAGCTGTTTAGCGGATGCAATCGAGTAATCTGTCGGCAAAGCTTTTTGATAGAAATCGGCATCTTGTTGAGGATTTTCACCGTAACGCATTGGTTGCTTGAGGTCATAAGTCAAAGTGAGTTTTTCAGGCTTGCTTTCACCCACTTGAGCTGTGAAGTATTCTGCAATCAAGGCGTCATAAGCCGCTGTGTGACGAAATACTTTGGCTGCTAAACGTTGGCGAGTTTCATAAGAGGTTTCGCCGTTTGCTGCCAATTCGTCCAAAACCACAGCGTAGTCAGCAGGATCTACCACAACTGTAACACTGGCATGATTTTTCGCTGCTGAACGAAGCATAGACGGCCCACCAATATCGATATTTTCAACTGCATCAGCATAAGTCACATCTGGTTTAAGGATAGTTTCCTTAAATGGGTAAAGGTTGACCACCACAAGGTCAATGAGCTCAATCTTGTTGTCCTTAGCCGCTTCCAAGTGGCTATCCAAGTCACGACGAGCGAGAAGCCCTCCGTGGATATTTGGGTGGAGGGTCTTCACACGACCGTCCATCATTTCTGGGAAACCAGTCACATCATCGATAGCAATGGTATCCACCCCAGCATTATCAAGGGCAACCTTAGTTCCACCTGTTGAGATAATCTCCCAACCAAGTTTTTTGAGTTCTTGGGCAAATTCAACAATGCCCGCTTTGTCTGAGACGCTGATTAAGACGCGTTTAGTCATTATATTCTCCTTTTCCAAAACCATATATTTAACTTCGTATAAAATATCTATTAGATACACTTCTTTTGAAGCTTTACCCCATATGGGGTATTTAATAATATTTTTTATTCCACTATCTATGAAATTAATCAACCATACTATTATAGCTACGATTAAAATTAAACCCAAAAATGTTTCAACAGAAATAGCTGTCTCATCTGCAACAAATAATTTATTTAAAGCCAAAGTGATAAAAGCCGTTACCAAAATTATACCAACTATGCCTACCGACTTTACTAAACTTTCATACTTCTTAATTTTATTATCCTGTTTATCTGTCAAATCAGCTATTAACAACTTCACAGCATAACTAGCTTTTTCTCCATACATAAGAATCAATTCATACTTTATTTCTCTACATAGCTCTTCAAATTTATTAGGTTTTCCATCTGAAATTTTATCAAATTTTCGACTGAGATAAATAAAGCCCCCCAAAGAAAGTACAGTAAAAATAAGAGAAACTATTTTAACACACAAATCACCAAAATTCCAGAACCAAAGTACATAACTTGTCAACATTAGAATAATAAATACAATTAAGCTAACTAGAAATAAATTTCTAATTTTTATTACTTTAGGGTAAAATTGTTTTTCATACTCATTAAAAAAATATTCAAATTCTTTAACTTTATCTAGTAAAGTCTTAATAACTTTATTATTCAAAATTTACTTTCTCCTTAATTTCAAACTATCCAACACTTCCGGATACAACTTGTACTCTGCCTCATGGATGCGAGCTTCAAAGCTTTCTATGGTATCATCAGCCAGCCGTGGCACACGCACTTGTTTGATAATCTTCCCTGTATCTACACCTGAGTCCACCCAGTGAATGGTCACGCCACTCTCAGCAACACCAGCATTCCAAGCGTCCTCAATCCCATGAGCTCCTGGAAATTCTGGCAGGTAGGCTGGATGAATGTTGATGATTCGGCCTTCATAGGCTGCCAATAAGGTTGGCCCAACAATTTTCATGTAGCCTGCTAGACAAACCAAGTCAATCTGGTGCTCTTCCAAGAGTTCGACAAGGGCCGCTTCGTAGTCTGCCTTGTTCTCAAACTCCTTGAGTTCAAAAGCGTAGGATAGGACACCAAGCTTGTCTGCACGTTCGAGCACATAGGCGTCACGATGGTCTGAAAAGACAAACTCTACTGGAAATTGTTCCGCTATCACCTGAAAATTTGAGCCATTACCAGAGGCAAAAACTGCTATTTTTTTCATTTGATGATGACACTTTCGTTTTCTTTCTTGACGATACGACCAATTTCATAGACTGGTTCATTCAACAATTCCTTGATACGAGTTACATTTTCAGGGCTAACTGCCAGTATGAGCCCTACCCCCATATTGAAGATTTCAAACATTTCTTCATGTTTGATTTCACCGTATTTTTCAAGGGCTTTGAAAATTGGAAGCACTGGAACCTTGTCTTCCTCAATCTCAGCTGCTAAATCAGCTGCAAACATACGAGGGACATTCTCAATAAAGCCACCACCTGTGATATGGGCAATGCCGTTGACCAACTCTTCCTTGATGAGTGGCAAAACAGACTTGACATAGATACGAGTCGGCTCAAGCAAAACTTCCTTGAGTTGCTTGCCTTCCAATTCTGGCAGGACTTCCTCACCTGTGTAGTCTGCAAAGACACGACGGACGAGAGAGTAACCATTTGAGTGAATCCCACTTGAAGCGAGTCCGAGAAGAACATCACCTTTTGCCACCTTTGAACCGTCAATGATTTGAGATTTTTCAGCCACACCAACCGCAAATCCAGCCAAGTCGTAGTCATCTTCGCCGTACATGCCCGGCATTTCAGCCGTTTCCCCACCGATGAGGGCAGCACCAGCCTGCACACAACCTTCTGCCACACCAGCAACGACTTGCTCTAGCTTAGCTGGTTCATTCTTACCTGTCGCCACATAGTCGAGAAAATAGAGGGGTTCCGCACCTGCAGCGATGATATCGTTGACACACATGGCCACACAGTCCTGACCGATAGTATCGTGCTTGTCGTACTTGATAGCCAGCATGAGCTTGGTTCCGACACCATCCGTCCCTGAGATCAATACGGGCTCTTTGACACCTGTTTTTGAAAGATCAAACATGCCACCAAAGCCACCAAGAGCTCCAATGACACCTGCACGCTCCGTACGAGCCACGTGCTTTTTAATCCGTTCAACAACTTCATAACCCGCTTCAACATCCACACCAGATTGAGCGTACGCATTTTTATTTGCCATTTCTTTATTCCTTTTCTTTTATGGAGAATCTCAGTAACTCACTTGTAAAAACTGGTCTTTTCTTCCAAACTTCTACGATAGTCTTCTTCGTAGTCATAGAGAGGTGTTGGGTAGTCACCGTCAAAGTAAGCGACACAGAGACCACCATTTGGCGCATCCGTTTCAATCCCAATCGAATCAATCAACCCCTCAACAGAGAGGTAAGTCAGGCTGTCAGCTCCAATGATTTTGCGAGTTTCTTCAATCGTATGATTAGCCGCAATCAGCTCCTGACGGGTCTGGATATCAATCCCGTAGAAGCATGGATAAGCTAGCGCTGGACTGCCAATAGCAACGTGAACTTCAGTCGCACCTGCTTCTTTCAAAAGCTGAACGATACGACGAGAAGTTGTTCCACGTACAATAGAGTCATCAATCATAACCACACGCTTGCCTTTGACAACACCAGAAACTGCAGACAATTTCATCCGCACCCCTTGCTCCCGCAATTCTTGAGTCGGTTGGATAAAGGTACGTTGGGTGTATTGGTTCTTGATGAGGCCCATTTCATTTGGCAAACCAGATTCTTCCGCAAATCCCATGGCTGCGCTGAGGGAAGAATTGGGCACACCGACCACTATATCCGCCTCATGCTTGAATTCACGCGCCAATTGAGCACCCATACGTTTACGTGCCGTATGAACATTGACACCATGAATGTTAGAATCAGGGCGGGCAAAATAGATATACTCCATAGAACAGATTGCTAACTGAGTATCATCCGTATAGCTATCATACTGGATGCCCTTGTCATCAATGATCACAATCTCACCTGGCTTCAAATCACGAATCCATTCAGCACCAATAACCTCAAAAGCACAGGTTTCAGAGGAAACCACCACCGCTCCGTTGGCCATTTTCCCGATAGAAAGCGGACGGAAACCATTGGGATCAAGAGCCGCAATCAACTTATCTTCAAATAGCAAGATATAGGCAAAACCACCTTTAACTAGGCTGAGCGCCTCCTTGATTTTGCCCATCAGACTAGGATTGTGACTGCGACGAATGAGGTGAGCCAAGATTTCAGAGTCCGAAGTCGCGCTGAAAATTGCTCCTCTTTGTTCCAGTTCTTTCTTGAGAGAGGCTGCATTGGTCAGATTTCCATTATGAGCCAAACCAAACTGCATATCGTGAAAACGGAAGAGGAAGGGTTGGATGTTATCAACAGAAGCTTCGCCAGCAGTCGCATAACGCACATGCCCAATCGCACCAGCTCCTGTCAATTTATCCAAATTGGCTGGATTTCTGAAAACTTCTGATAAAAGCCCCATGTCACGATGGCGCTTCAGTTGTCCTTGATCATTGGAGAGGATTCCTGCCCCCTCCTGACCACGGTGTTGAAGACTGTGGAGTCCAAAATAGGTCAACTTAGCAGCATCTGGATGTCCCCAAATACCGAAAACACCACATTCTTCATTAAGAGATTTTACTTCGTATGTCATTTTTTATACCTAATTTTCATTTGTAATCATCAAGAGCTAGATTTACATGACTTTTACATTACTGATACTATCTATTAGAAAATCTGTAAGTCTTATTTTCCAGTGAAATGTTTAACCGCTGATGCGAACAGGTGTTGGTCTTTATTGCCTGGGATATTTTGGAAAAGACCATCCTCATAACGTTCTGAGTGGCCCATCTTACCGATGATTTGACCATTCTTGCTGGTAATTCCTTCGATGGCATGGACAGAACCATTCGGATTGTACTTAGAATCCATACTTGGTTTACCGTTAAAGTCAACGTATTGGCTGAAAATTTGACCATTGTCACGGAGCTCTGCAAATTCCTCAGCCGTCACGACAAACTTCCCTTCACCATGCGATACTGGGATAGCATGAATATTACCCACTTGCACTCCAGCCAACCATGGCGAGTTGGTATTGGCAATCCGAGTTTCCACCATCTTGGCCACGTGCTGGTTGGCATCATTGTAGAAGAGGGTTGGGCTCGTACTGCTGGCATCCTCGAAGTTCCCGTATGGAAGAAGACCTGATTTGACGAGGGCCTGGAATCCATTACAGATACCGATAATCAAGCCACCACGGGCGATAAAGCTATCAATAGCCGCACGCACTTTTTCATTAAGCAGGATATTGACGATAAACTTAGCTGAACCATCTGGTTCATCCGCAGCCGAGAATCCACCGGCAAAGAAGAGAATATTAGTCTTGTCGATATTGTCAACCATAGTTTCAACTGACTTGACAATAGCTTCTTCATTCAAGGTCACGAATGGCACCAAATTGACCTCTGCACCTTCTTTTTCGAAGGCCTTAGCTGAATCATATTCTGAGTTGGTTCCTGGAAAGACTGGGATGTAAACCACAGGTTTTTCAACCTTTTCTTTGGCTTTAATCACAACATCTGATACCACAGCTGGTACTTCTTCTAGTTCTTTCGCTTGGGTAAATTCTGTTGGGTAAACTTCTTCCAATGTCCCTTGAAATGCACTGTCAAGCTTGTGTCCATCTAGCTTCACACCGTTGACAGTCAGTGTAAAGTCTGCTTTCGTTTGTCCAATCTTCTCTACTCCAGCAATTTCTTCAGGAGATGTGAAGACAAATCCGCCCAATTGTGCTGTCAAAGAACTTTCAAGTTCAGGCAAGATTACCTCTGCACCGATATGATTTCCAAAAGTAGCAAGAGCCAAACTTTCAACTACACCACCGTATTTGACAGCTGATGCAGATGTCACTTTATGGTCAGCTTGGATGGCTTCAAACTGAGTAAAATTTTTCTTAATCAAGTCAAAATCAATCTCTGCAGAGAGGGCTTGACCTGGGATGTAGTAGATATTTTCCCCAACAGCTTTAAATTCTGGAGAGAGCACCTTACGGCTATCTGCCGTCGTCACCCCAAAGGCAACCAAGGTTGGCGGAACGGTCAATTCTTCAAAGGTACCAGACATGGAGTCCTTACCACCGATAGATGGCAAGCCAAGCTGAATTTGTGCTTCAATAGAACCTAGAAGAGCAGCTACTGGCTGACCGAAACGCTCTGCTTGTTTATCCATACGCTCGAAATACTCTTGGTAAGAGAAACGAGCCTTGGACCAGTTGGCACCAGCAGCCACCAAACGAGCAGTTGCTTCGATAACCGCATAAGCAGCACCGTGGTATGGAGACCATTCAGCTACATATGGGTTGAAACCTTGAGCAATGACCGACGCAGTATGAGTCACACCGTGTTGAACTGGCAATTTCTGCACAGATGCCTCAGTTGGTGTGAGTTGGTAACGACCACCAAGTGGGTGATTAACCGTTGAGCGTCCAACAGAGCAGTCAAAGATAGTCTGTAATCCTTTTTGACTTGCATGGTTGAGGTCAGATAGAACCGTAAGGGTATCTGATTCCAGTGTTTCAGCAGATGTTTGACGCTCTTCTGGGAGTTTGACATCCTTGTCCACAACTTTGGCATCGACAACCACGCGCACACCATTGGTGTCAAGGAAACGGCGTTCCAAGTCAACGATTGTCTCACCATTCCAGTGCATGACAAGATTTGGTTTTTCAGTTACTGTCGCCACCACAACAGCATCAATATTTTCTTTGTTACATTCGGCAACGAAGGTATCCACATCTTCAGGACGAACCACGACCGCCATCCGTTCTTGTGATTCAGAGATGGCAATTTCTGTACCATTCAAGCCCTGGTATTTAAGAGGCACCTTGTTGAGGTCGATTTCAAGACCGTCTGCCAATTCACCGATAGCCACACAGACACCGCCTGCCCCAAAGTCATTGGACTTCTTGATCAGACGAGTGACATTGCCATTACGGAAGAGGCGCTGAATCTTGCGTTCTTCGATGGCATTTCCTTTTTGAACCTCAGCACCAGCAGTCTCTACAGACTCAACTGTTTGAACCTTAGAAGACCCTGTCGCACCACCGACACCATCACGTCCAGTCTTACCACCGAGCAGGATAATGACATCCCCCGCTTCCGGTTTTTCACGGACTACATTTTCCTTAGGAGCAGCACCGACAACGGCACCCAACTCCATACGCTTAGCAACGAAGCCTGGGTGGAAGTATTCACGAACATAGGTCGTCGCAAGCCCAATTTGGTTACCATATGAAGAATAACCATGAGCCGCTGTTTTAGAAATGACTTGTTGTGGCAGCTTACCAGCACGCGTTTCAGAGATTGGTGCTGTAATATCACCTGCACCCGAGATACGCATAGCTTGGTAAACGTATGAACGTCCTGACAATGGGTCACGAATGGCTCCACCAATACAGGTAGCAGCCCCACCAAATGGCTCAATCTCAGTTGGGTGATTGTGGGTTTCGTTCTTGAACATTAGGAGCCATGGCTCTTTCACACCATCAACATCCACTTCGATTTCTACTGAGCAAGCATTGATTTCATCTGACACTTCCATATCATCCAAACGTCCATTGGCACGCTCATAACGACCGAAAATAGTAGCCATATCCATCAAGGTTTGTGGTTTTGCCGTACGTCCCAACTCATCACGCATGGCAATATACTTGTCATAGGTCGCCTGCAATTGCTTTTGGAATTTAGAAGCTGAAAAGTCGATGTGTTTCAACTCTGTCTCAAAAGTCGTATGACGGCAGTGGTCAGACCAGTAAGTGTCCAAAACCTTGAGTTCGGTCTCAGTTGGCACGCGCCCCATTGACTTAAAGTAGTCTTGGATAAAGAGCAAATCATCCACTTCCATGGCCATCCCTTGCTCAGCCTTGTAGCGAGCAAAGTCTTCTGCTGTATAGCTTTCAAAGAAAGTCAATTTGGGAATAGTCTTGTCTGACTCTGAAAATTCCTGCTTGGCAATCCCTACCGTGATGTCCTTGAAACGAGAATCAACTGGGTTGAGCAGATAGTTCTTGACCGCTTCCAACTCAGTCGCATCAATATCCTTATTGACTAAGTACAATTGTGCTGTATTAACCGTCACATCACTCGAACTTCCTAGTAAAAGCAAGGCTTCCTGTGAAGAAGCCGCACGCTGGTCAAACTGCCCTGGTAGGCTTTCAATCGCAAAGAAAGCATAGTTGGCAAGATCCGCCTGCACAGCCGCTTCATCCAAAACATGGTCTATCACCTGCTCAGAGAAAATGTGTTTCTCTGCAGGTGCAAACAGGTCCTCTGCCAAGTCAAATACATCATAAACTCGCACGATGCGAATACTTTTCAAAGTTGAAAGCCCCAAGTTGTGCTGGAGCTCTCTCACCAAACTCTCTGACTTGACCTGAAAATCAGCCTTTTTTTCAACAAAAATACGTTTATCCATCAATTCTTATTCCTTTATTTCAGCTCTTGCAATGTTTCCAAACAGCCTTGAGGTTGTTATTTCAATTCCTGCAACTTTTCCCAAACAATCTCGTAAACGTCTGTTAGTTCTCCCAATCCTCTACGGAAAACATCCTTATCCATGTGGTTGCCATCCGCATCCCACAAACGGCAGTTATCTGGTGAAAATTCATCTGCTAAGATAATCTTGCCATCCTTGTCAAAACCGAACTCTAGCTTAAAGTCAATCAACTTAAGCCCAATCTCAGCAAACCAGCCTTTCAAGAGTTCATTGATACGACGGGTTTCTTCCTTCAAGTAAGCAATCTGCTGGTCATCCGCAATCTTTAGGAATTTCACATGCTCGTCATTGATAAATGGATCATCCAAATCATCATTTTTATAGTAAAATTCAACAATCGGAGTATCCAAGGCGATACCTTCGTCTACGCCAAAACGTTTTGAAAAGGAACCAGCCGTGTAGTTGCGGAGCACGACTTCCAAAGGAATAATCTCAACCTTTTTATTGAGTTGTTCCGTGTCTGAAAGTTTCTCCACAAAGTGAGTCGCCACATCAGCCGCATTTAATTTCTCAAAAATAAAAGATGAAATCTGATTATTCAAGACTCCCTTACCTGCAATCTGCTCCTTCTTGACACCGTTGAAAGCAGTCGCCTGGTCCTTGTAAGTTGAAATAATAAGATTTTCATCTTCAGTTGTATAGATATCTTTAGCTTTTCCCGAATAGATCAACTGTTTTGACATTTTAAAGTTCGCCTTTCGTATTACTTGAGCACATTCTACCATAAAAAACCTAAAATTACAAGAATTTAACCGAATAAATAACATAGCACCCTCGAAAATCATAAAGAAAAAACTGCAAGAAGAATCTTTCTCACAGTTTTAAAATCATTTAACTCTGAAAATACGAACATTACTCTTTGTTCAAAAATTGATCTAAATAATAACGCAGGTAACTTTTCTTGCCCGTAATCATCTGTAGACGGCCTTCCACCCCGTACCGAAGTTTTTCAGCCTGCTCAGAAGTTAGATTAGTCTCCGCTTCAATTTTAAAGAAATTCCCTTTTTCAGTCTTGGTAGCTGTAGCATCTATGCTGGTAATAGTAGAATCTAGGAAAAGTTGATTCTTGGCATCATGAGTCGTAGTATAGCGAACAGAATCACCGACCTTGATTCTTGCTACATCTTTTGAACTTAGATAAGCTGTTAGCTTGGCTTTTCCTTCTTTTTCCAAGGATGGATAGAGTTGGGCTAGTAGGGTACCTTCTGCTACCATGGTAGAATCACTAGTCTCAGGATTAAGGTGAAGCACCCCATCCTCACTGGCCGTAATTTTCCCCTTGTCTAGAAGACTTCCCTGAACCTTCTTGCCTGACTCTGCTTCCAAGATTTTTTGGTCTAGAAGGGTCAATTCCTGACCAACCTTTGCCAAGTGTTGGGATTTGAGAGATTCCAATTGACTGCTTAAACCTGACGCATAGGCTTGCTGGGTACCTGAACCTGCATACTGGACACGGTAAGTAGCAAGACTAGATTCTAACTGAGAAAGCTGCGCTTCAACCTGCGCAACAGCCTGAGCCTTAGCTTGCGGATTTTCCTCGCCCTGAGACTTGTAGGACTGGTAGAGAGAGTAGGCTAGATTCTGACTGGCCAAGGAAGCACCTGTTTCCATAGCTGACTTAGCTGTCTGGTAATCGCGAATTTTAGCCTCTGTTTGACTGATGAGGTTGCCGATTTCGGCTTGGGTTTGGCTAGCTGCTGCATTCTGGGACGCGATGGTCTCATTTTGTTGCGATGTACTAGCCCTAAGACTGCCTGCTTGACTGATGTAGTCGCGAAAGGTGGCTTGGTAGCCAAACTTATCCTCCTCTGGAAAGTGGTTCTCCCCTTCTTGCAGGCTCTTTTGCAAATACTCCAATTGCTTTTTTTGATCCTTGAGCATATCCAACTGACTAGCATAGGCCTCCGCTTGGACACCCTCTGCCCCTTCCTGATATTGAACCAAGAGATCCCCCTTCTTAACCAGCTTATTTTCTTCCAAATGATTGACAAGAATACGATTGTTGCTAGTTGACTGGATATGTGCAAGGATACAACTAGGCTCGACAGTAGCTCTAGTAGACAAACTCATCTCCTTATCTGCAAATGTTGCAAATCCAAGTAAAAACACAAGCAGAAGGGACATGGGGACAATCACCCGACTGGAAAAATTATGGTAACGACGATTATAAAACTCCGCACTTTCTAAAAATTCTGGTTTCATCCTCTCCTCTTTCTAGCTATTGACCAAATGGGCGTAAAAGCCACCCTGTGCAAGCAAATCAGCATGCTTTCCTTCTTCAACAATCTTGCCCTGATCCAAGACAACAACCTTCTCTGTCCGCTCTGCAATGGTCAAGCGGTGGGCGATGAAAATCAAGGTCTTGTCTAAAGCCATGAGATTATCTACGATCCGCTTCTCTGTCAAAATATCCAAACTGCTGGTCGCCTCATCCAAAATCAAGACAGGTGCATCTGTCAAGAGAGCACGCGCCAGAGCGATTCTCTGCCGTTGACCACCTGAAATCCCTGCCCCATCCGAAGTCAATTCTGTCTGGTAATTCAGTGGCATGCGCTCGATATCCTCCCGAATCTCTGCCAATTCCACCGCCCGTAAGATATCCTCTTGAGTCGTCCCCTCCTTGGCTCCAAGGAGAAGATTCTCCAAAATCGTTCCGTTAAAGACATAGGGCTGTTGAGGCAGATAGTTGATGTACTGGCGCAGGGCTTTTTTATCAATCTGATTGAGATTGACACCACCCAGACTAATCTCTCCCTGACTTGGGTCGTAAAAATTAACCATCATCTTAGCCAAGGTCGTCTTACCTGACCCCGAAATCCCCACAAAAGCCACCTTAGAACCCTGCGGAATAGTCAAATTGATATCCGACAAGACATCTCGACCATAGCCATACTTATAGTAAACCTGCTTGAAAGTCATCTCTCCCTTCATCAAACTCAAATCCTCAACCGTTTTCTTCTCCTCAAACTCCGAGGCTACCAGATAGACCTCATTCAGACGGTTATTGGCAACCTGTGCTGTCTGAAGCTTGGTTTGCAGATTGATGATATTTTCCAAAGGATTGGTAAAGTAAACCAGCAAGGTATTATAGGTAATCAACTGCCCCAAACTCATCTTGCCATCCATGACCAGAACAGCCCCCATCCAGAGAATGCCGACATTGAGCAAGAGATGGCCAACTTTTTTCAGAGCCTTTTGCTGACTCTCTGCCCGACTATAGGTAAAGGATTTCTTCAGATAATCCACAAATTCCTTGTCAATCTTTTGATAACGTGAACTTTCACTAGTCAAGGACTTGATAGTCTCAATACCGTTGATGTCCTCAATGATAGAAGAAGACAGAACCGCATTGGCTTCCATGGTGTCCCGATTCATCTTTTCAAACGGCTTCATAAAGGCAAAGATAATCACTGTGTAGATAGGAAGTGCCAATAAAGTCATGAAAAAGAGATTGGTATTTTGTGAAAATAAAACAAGAGAAATAATGACAACTGTTGACACATCTAGGAAAATCGAAAGAATGGTCGAAGCCAGCGCATCGATGATACTATTAGCATCCGTGAAACGAGACACGATTTCCCCTGTCCGACGTGTCGCAAAAAAGGACATAGGCAGGTGAAAAACATGCTTGATATAGGACAAAATCACATCAATCGACAAGCGTTGCCCCAAAACAAGTAAGAGATACTCCTGAGCGTAAGACAAAATCTGCTGGAGAATATAGACGATAACCAGCCCAATAGAAATAATCCCAAGCGTCGAACGCATCTGATCTGGCACATAGGTATCAATGATAGACTGCATATAATAAGAACCCACAATGTTAATCAAGGTTACCAAGAGTGTTGCCAAAACGATATTGGCAATCAAGCCACGCTGCTTCACTAATATAGGGATAAAAGAGAGCAGACCATTCTTTTGTTCCTTATGAGGCTTGTAGTCTGGACTAGGTGCCATAAAAAGAGTCACTCCTGTCCATTCTTCCGCAAAACGCTCACGTGGCAGTTTGGTCAATTTCACCCCAGGATCTGGATCGGCAATATGAATGCTATCCTTATCCTGCCCAGTCACCACATAGTAGTGGAGCAATTTTCCTTCCTTAAGAACATGGGCAACAAAAGGAAAAGTCAAATCTGGCAAGTCAAAGAGCGTCATATCCGCCTTAATTGCTCGCGTCTCAAAACCAATTTCCTCTGCCACCTTGACCAAGCCCAAAGCCGTCGTCCCATCCATAGTCGTCTTAGCCAATTCTCGCAAGTGAGCCAAAGAATAATAACTACCATAGTAGCCAAAAACCATAGCTAATGAAGCTACACCGCAGTCCATCTGATCCACCTGCGGACGATAGTGACGTTTCCCAAATTTCATCTTCATCTCCTTTTTCCTAATACTCAATGAAAATCNNGTTTTGAGGTTGTAGATAGGACTGACGAAGTCAGTCACATATATACGGCAAGGCGACGTTGACGTGGTTTGAATTTGATTTTCGAAGAGTATAAACTCATCTGATAACAACTATCTTACCCCAATCCTCAAACAAAAACTGGACTTCCTCCCCAAATGCGCCTATCTCCCTCCCAACTGCACTTTTTGGATAAAGAAAATAGGCAGAACAAACGTTCTACCTAGAAAATATAAGAATTCCAAGTTAATAAAACCGAAATGATTTCGTGTCATTATTAAGTAAAGAAAAGAAATTTTAGTATTTCTAAAAACTATTTATAATAGACACTATAGCATTAAATAAAAATGGTACAGAAAATACTACTGTCAATCTTAAATTTTTAAATCTCGCATAATTTGTTATCCCAATTAGTAATACTGTCAATATGCTGAAATAAGCAAACTTTATATCCGATGGATTAAATAAGTAACAAAGTAAAATGCTAAAACTTAAGGTTATATTTTTAGATAAAAGAATATCTCCAAAGTTCCTCTTATCCTTATCAAAAAATAATGTAATCAGAAAGAGAGAAAATCCATATTCAATAAGAGTTGCTATAAATGTGAAAACAACAGAAATCACTGTCAATATTGTTTCTATTTTAATTGTAAAAAGATTAGATAGTTCAGATAATTTATCAATTTGTTCATCTAAAATTCCCGACTTCATCAGTAAATCAATAAACAAATATAAAAGAAAAAGATAAATAATCAGATTCATTAATTTGTATAAACTATTATTTGTTTGAAATTTCATAAACCCGTCCTTCCTCTATTAAAATCCTTTGAGATTTGCTAATCAATTCTTGATTCAATAAATTATGAGATACATATATAATAGTAGAGCTTTCTTTCATGGAAATTAAACGTTTAGCAATCATATCAATACTTCTTGCATCCACTGTTGATAAGGTCTCATCAATAAAAATATAATCCCAATTTTTAGCAAAAATTAAGGATAAGCCTAATTTGAATTTTGTTCCAGTAGATGCTGTCATATAGTTATCTCCGATTTTATTATCAAAAAAAGTATTAATTTGTTCTTTATCCTCAAATGATAGATGGATTTGAAAAGAATCACACAACAACTGCAAATTTTCTTCTATAGTAAATGGAATAACCCCAAGCTGATTGGTATCAAGGTATAGTACATCTTTGGAGACACAATTCTTTAAACCACTATCAAAAGTCTCTAGCCCAGCTAAAAGTTGTAGAAGGGTGCTCTTTCCTGAACCATTCTCTCCTTCAACTCTGTAAATTCCCTTATCAATCTCTAGTGATATATTTTTCAGTATACATTTATCATAACTTTTAGATTCATTTTCAATTTTCATAATTTAATTCCCTCTATCAACGCTGCTAAAATTAATAAAATATAAGAAATGATATACCATTTTAAATTACTTTTTATATAAATAAGTATATTTTCAATTCCCCTATCCTTCAATAATCGGTATAAAAGATACTGACTCATACCTTGATACCAAATAAAATTCGGTATTTCAATAAGACCATGAGGTAATATTCCTTTTATTGTAGCTACTATTCCAATCATCTGACCAGATATACCCAATTGTATTCCTAAAGATAGCAAATCAAAAAGTTGCAATAAGGGCGAAATCGGAAAACAGAATAGATATAGCAAAAAATTTGTAGAATTTGCCTGTAAAACTGTCAATGTAAATTGTAATTCCAGTTTCGGAGGTATAGTAGCAAAAGTCTCACTTTTTAATATAAAGCTTAAAAGTAAACCTAGTGAAAAACAGACCGTACAAAATAACACATAGTAAATCAGAAAACCACTTTTTCTCATCTAATGCCCCCTACTAAAGTTACAAATAATATCAGAAAACAATATAAAACCAGAAAACTCCATCTCAATAAACTAACTGTACCTTTAATTAAAAATAGAGCTTTCTTATAATAGACATAGGCTATAAAATAATTGAATGGAATCAATAACAAATTCAACAAAATACTTTTTATATCATTACTATAACTTGTCACCGGAATCAAACATAACAACAATGAAAATTGTAAGAAAGAGATTAAATGCGTCAACATCATTAGTTGTGCATTCTTAAAAAAGAAATTCATTTTAGAATGATTAAGAGCAGATAATTGAAGTAAAGCTAGATCTACCCCAATTGAGGATTTATGATTCCCTATTATTGCCTCCATTAATGTGATATATATTGAGGTATAAAGAAACAATATTGGTATTTTTGTACCATCAATTGATAACATCGTCATCATATACCAAAATAGATAGGAAAGAAGAATACTAATCAAAATAAAAGAAAAAGTTAACCCTTTATTTAACCAACAAAAACGAAGCAATATAAATAGACTGCTACGAAATCTTTTTTGGCTCATTCGACTGCTTTTAAAATAGAAATTACTCGCGTGATTATCTAATATCCCCATAACTAAAATAAAATAATTGAGTAGTATGACATAAATTACAACTTGTCCTTGTTCTATAGACAATAGTCCTATAGATAAAAATAAGAACAATTTACTTATAATTGAAAACAAACTAGGTAGAATTAAAGAAATAATTTGAATAACTATCAAACAAAGAGTAATGTATAAATAAAAATATCCAATAATATCTAGAAAATACAAAATAAATAAATAAATGAATGATTGTAAAATTTGGAAAGAATAATATTTCTTGACAATGGCAAGAAGATAGAGAAAAATATAGTTTTTCCTTATATAGAAAGTATTTATTTTTTTACTTTGGATAGGCAGTTTCATATTATAACGATTCAAAGTAGCGTAATCTACTACCAAAAAAAGTAAAAATAATTTCCCTTGAAAAGGAAGATAGCTTTTAAAATAGATTGACAAACTTATGATAACAAAAAACAAAAGGGTTATCCCAATAAAATTAAGATAACCTAAAATACTTTCACATTCTTTTTTAGAAAGTATTTTCATCTAGTTCTACCATAGAGCTGCTTTAGCAGCACCCTTCTTTTTCAATATATAAAGAACTGTTGCTGCAATACCCGAACCAATAGAACCTACTCCTGTGATTGCACCTACAATTGAAATTACTGCTGTAACTGTACTATAAGCACTAATCAAATTGACTACAGTAGCAGCAGCTTTTGTCGAAATTCCTAATGTCCCAGCCAACATAGGAAAAGAAACAACACCTAAGCTTAACCAACTAATGACTGCTAACATTGCTGAAACAATGAGAAATTTATTATGAAATTCCATTCTTTTAGATTTCATTTTAGTGTACTCCTTTTGTATATTATGTATGTTTTATTGAGAGTTAATTCGCACATGTTGTATTCCTAACTCTCTTCAAATGTTCGTCTATATTTTATACTACTTTTATTAACATATCTATAATAAATAAATTACTACTACATTTTCCTAGATTATCAAATTACTTTTATATCACTAAGACTCAATAAAAGATAATGTCTATTTAACTTTTATACGATTACTACCTCCTTTTTAGTTTACACTTCCTACATCATAAATAAACATACTCAACCCTCACAATCTCCAAATCACTCTTTTATATCATTGAAAATTGAGTTTCATCCTCTATACTAATGTAGGAAACCTATTAAAACATTCCTTTAATCCAATATAAGAATACTTTATTCCATTAATCTCTACCTGATATTATAGATAGAACCAAACTCTTATACTTAAAGGGACAAATAACGTTCCAACCATAATAAACCTCCTTTCTTTTTGAGAGCGTTTTCTTTATAGGTTTAATATAACAAAAACATGAAAAAAACAACATGACTTAGAAGTCAGGTTGTTGGGAAATCTATTTGTTTTTCTTCTAAGATTCTCTGAACTAATATCTGATCATCTAGCAATTCTGCTAGAGAAATTGCCTTTTCATAGAAACTTTCTGCCTCTAAAATATTCTTGTCTACAAATAAAGCATATTTTGCCTTTAGCAAAAATAGATGAGGTCGGTAAAAAACATGTCTTGTTTTAGCAATAATTTTCTCAAATGTTTGAATATATATCAGACTATCTTCTGTCTGAATTTGGATAAATAGGCTCAGAAGAACTTTTTCCATCTGAGCTAGGCTAGCCTTATCTTCATATTCTGAACATAGCAATACTTTTTGAGCTAACTCCTCAAAATGTTCTTTATCTTCTAATCCCATAGCACAACAAAAGAAATACAATTCAATAATCAACAAATCATTTACAGAAAAATATTTCTTTTTTAATAACTGCTGGAAATATTCTTCCACTAACCCTAAACCGTAGGTCACATCTGAACTACCATAAATATCAAAACGAGCTTGTGTCACATCCACAATTAACTGCTCTTCCTCAGGCAAATTCTCATAATAGTTTTCATATATTTCCTCAAGTATAGCTTCTTTTCGTTCGATTCTTCCCTTATCAGCGTAGGTTTGAGAATGAATCAGCTCATCTTTGAGTTTTAGGAATCCTTTTGGAATCTCTATAACCTTAACATCCACAATATTCTGTAATGATACTCCAAGTTTATCCGCAATCAATAATAATTTAGGAAGTGTTGCTAAAGCTTGCCCATTTTCAATACGTGCTAGCTGACGAATCGTCAACTCTGATTCATCACCACAAATATCTATCTGAGTTTTTCCACAAGATCGCCTAATAGTTTTGATTTTATAACCAATTTCACGTTTCAACTCATCCATAGTAATACTCCTTAAGTTGATTACAAAGATTTCTTTTTCTTCCTAATTCTTTTGTCAATCATGTACAAAACGATAATCGAAAACAGCGGTGGTACAATATAACTCTTTTCACTCATTGTCAGCTGAAATCCCAGAGTTGCTAGTATCTTAAAGATGAAAATATTCATCAAAAATAGAAAAACAAATACTAAAAAATATCTTAAAACCTTCTTCATTTCTTTTCTTCAACTCTCCTAATTTCTATACCTATTTTATCAAATTTTATCAAAAAATACATGTAAAACTCCAAATAAACAGCTCAAATACACTTTTTTGGCAAAAAATAGGCAGAACAAACGTCCTACCTACTAAAAATATGCTATTGAAAGGAAAATGATTTTTTTCTGACACCCTAGGCAAGCTTGGGACAAATAAATCATTGATAGTAACCTTTACGACATCCTATTTAAAGTTACTTCAATTTTTAATGTCCCTGCTATTTCTAAGCCACCTCTGGTATAATCTATTCCTAGTCAGAATAGATAACACCGTTCTAAATTACGATTCATAGTTACTCCTTTTTTTGATTCGTTACTATAAGACACCTATTCCCTATAGAGCGTCTACTACCTCAAATTTATCCATTCTTTTTTTCTTTACTTCTGTATAAAAGAATGAAGACCATCATAAATAATGCAATCGTTGGTATATTGAAACTATCAAACCAAGTAAGTAAAGATACTTTATTCATGTCAGCTACTAATCTGATGATGATATAAGACATTGAACTAAGTAATACCATAATTTCAGGCCAAACTTTCAGTATTGATTTAATAAATTTCATATTAAACTCCAATGTGATGCATTCCTAGATTCTAGCCTAGCCATTTTAGCGCAGACTAACAAGTCATTCTTAACTGTTTACTCTACTCGCTTTTTATTGACCTTATATCCTAGATAAAAGAGCCCAAATAAAACAGGGTAAATTTCTGGATAAAATAGGGTATTGATTGGATTTCTCAAAATCAAATACGTTGCGATGTAGATTATGAGCGATACGGTAAAATAACCCTCAGTAAAGCCTAATAAAAATGTTTTCATAGAAAGCTCCTATTTACCTGACAAGAATGGCGGAAAAACGCTACCATTCATATACACAAAATCCTTTTGATTCATGTTCTTCATTTATAGTTTGGATTATTTTTTGACAAATCTTTGCGAAAAATACCAAAATATGCTGAGAAAAGCAAACCAACCAAAGTCCATTGCCAATTAAAGTATACTAACGAACCTGTACGAATCACATGAAGCGCGACATTAAGAATTATTCCCAACAAAGGAAATATAGTGGCTAGTTTAGGTAACAATGTATTGAGATTAAGGTTGCGATTATTCATTATCTAACGCCCACGACGAGCCAAATCTGAACCAAATTTGTAACCAGCATTAAAAATTTGTACAGCAGCATTCAGTACTCCTGCAATCCCAACTGCTTCCGCAAGACCAAAACCACCTTTTGTTCCCACTAATTCATCGTCAGATAATTGATAAAATTGTTCTAAGTTCATATTCGTCATTACTCCTTTGTATTATATTTTATTGCTATGTAAATGATTAAAATGAGTATTGGATAAGTAAATACTTCTGAAATATCCATAAAATTTATACTATACTGTCCAGATAATATTTTATAATCAATTAAAATTTGAACGATAGTAAAAATAATACGTAGCGATAACAATACCCCTAATAATATCACTTCTTTTTTTAAAAACATAGAAATGCCTCTCTGACTACAATCAGATTATGGTCTATTCGCATAATACCCCAAAGCTGCTCCTCCAGCAAAAAGCGCTGCTGCTCCACCTGCTACTGCTGCACCTATCTTCCAGATAGACACTCCGGCGATTACAAGAGGCAATGCTCCCCCATCCACATCCATCAACTCTTCTTCTGTAAGAGCTACAAAGTTCTGTTCCATTTTGTCAAAATTTGTCATCTTTTTTCTCCTCTTGTTCTATTTTTTCTAAATCTTATCTTCTAAAAAATGGGGTTCCAATAAATATACCGCGTAACAATAGACCTGTAATTAGACCCCGTTGATAACTTTCCTTGCTACCACCCACCAGCAAAGCTAAGTCGCTCTCCTTTAATACTTCAATAGTATACTTATCATTCATTTCATTCATCTCTTATCCTCCTAAAAACCAAAACCTCTACGAAATCCAATGTACCAATCTGCAAGGGTCTTCACCCAACTTTCTCCACCTTGAATATCGGTCAATTCTTCCGAAGTTAGCTCAACAAATCCGTAATAATGTTCTTTCATTATTTTATTCCTTTCTTTTTCTTCTCACTTATCTATTCGAAAAAAATTTCAAAAATGTACAACTAAATTAAATTTTATTTAAAAAATAATTTAATGAACCATGAATAGAAAATTGGCAGATACATAAAGCAAACTCCTTTCTTTTTCCTCTTACTTATCTATTCGAAAAGGAAGTCAAAAAAATAAGAATATCAGAAAATTTTCCGACATTCTTATTGATAAATTTGTAAGTCTATTAAAACTATTCTACCTTGTAAAAAAATCCCTCGGTACTACCATTGATAAGTTGGTGTCCAAACCATAAGCGGTCTTGTGTAATATCAGACGAGTCAGTATAGCCATTATCTGAAGAAGAGGTGACAGACATGGTTATAGGGATTCCTGCTGGTAAAAAGGCAATAGCTGCACCAGCACCTCCATCTTTAGAAACAGAACTTGCCTTGAGATAGTGGTCAATTTCCTTAGCATGTTCAATTGAAATCTTGGAATGATCACTTACTAAACCATTTTTGTCAAAGGTGAATTCAATACCTGTACGATTCCTCCAAGTGCCTGCGACACTAGAAAAATCTCCATTTTGAATTGCAGTAATATCCATCCCTTTACTTTCTGACGGAAGGCTTGTTTCTCCATTTATGAGACTTGTGACAGATTTCCAAAAGAAAGATCTTATGTCAAGGGAAGGTGGTTTTGTCCCCAGTCCCTCTTCTGTATCTGATTCAATGACTAGTTCTAACAGTGTTCCATCCTGATTCAACTTGTATAGTTTAAGTTGGATTTGATTAGTAGATACTCGGGTAGATAATTGAAAATAACCATTTTCTAAAGGATTAAAATGTACTCGCTCTCCAATAAAGTCCAGATTGTTTTCTGCATTGGTCAGTCGAATAACTTCACCATTTTTAAGAGTTCGAATATCTAATAAATCGTAATAGTTAGAATCCATTTTTAGGGCAATCAAAAGTTCGTCCGTACCGTCTTGGTCTAAATCATACAAGCTATACTGTAATCCAGAATATTCTTTAGGATAAGTGTTTTTTAAGTTTGCTTTTGAATTGATCTCTGTATGTGAAGTTGACGAACCATCTAATACTTTGGCATATTCTTTAAGAACAGGATTATATAGGGTGTAATCAGGTTTCTTCTCTTCCGATGTAGAAAAAGTTGAACTAGTACTTGAAGCAATTGCTTCAGAACTTGTTGCAGAAGTGTTTTCACTCTGATGTTGGCAAGCCGTTAAAATAGAGATAGCTAATATACTAATACTGAATAGAAATAATTTTTTCATATGTTTAATCTTACAATTTGAAATTGTTTTTATACCCACTCACCGTTGTAACTGACACGATAACCGTCAGGTGTAGTTGTATTGATTGCGAGTGCACCAGAGCTATAGGCATAGTACCATTTGCCAGATACTTTCATCCAGCCTGTTTTCATAGCTCCTGAATCTTGAAGGTAGTACCAGCTACCGTTATCTTTGACCCAACCTGTCTTCATCGCACCTGAGCCGTCGAGATAGTACCACGTGCCGTTGTCTTTTACCCAGCCAGTTTGCATCCAACCAGAGTTATCAAAACGATACCAAACACCATTGATTTTTTCCCAGTCATTAGTTGTATAAGTGCCATCTTCGTGTTTATACCACCAGCGACCATTCGAATACATCCAAGTAGATTTAGACTGATGGGTCGTCATGGTTGTATCCGTGTTAGAATAGTTTCCAGATGACGAACTTGTAGAAGTTGACGAGCTAGATGAATTCGAACCTGATTGAGTTGTGGTGTTAGTATTTGAATTTGTTGAAGGATTTCCGATAGTCACCTCTTTTCTAACTTTAAAGACACGTTTTCTATTATCAACTGAGTGATCGTGCGGAGAGCCAGCTTCTCCAGACATCTCCAAGATGTATGTTCCGGCAGGAAACTGTCTGATATCGAAAACATCCCCTTTAAATTTATTACTATAAATTAAAGGCAAAAGAAATTGGTCGTTGACGTCATTAGTTAGACCACTAAAGATGACATCATTATTATGTTGGTACACAATCTTTCCGGTAGCCTTATCAATTAGAGTAACATTTCCTCTAGCTGCATTATCTCCTCCGTGTTGTAGTGGCTCTGAGAGTACACCTTCAAAATTAAATCCAAAATGATGAATTTCAACCTTTGTAATTGTTGCTTCTATTTGTTTTTCAGTACTCGTATTCGAGATAGTATTTGCTTGATTATTTGATAAGACTTCTAGTTTGGTTACATAAGTGTAAAAAGGACCTCCTTTTCCTAGATTTTCTCTGACATCAGCAGTTAACTTATAGAGAGTACCATTTAATTCAAACTTCATGGTATAGATACCATAGTCTGTTGCTTTAAAGACAATTGTTTTACCGTTGAATGTAGCAATGCCGTTGGATTCAAAACTTGCAAATTGCTTAGAGAATTCTTGTCTATAAGCATTATCTACCCAATCAACCGTTGTAAATTCACCATCAGAAAATGCTCCAAGTTGTGCTTTTCTTTTTTCTACAAGCGTCACATCTGTTGCGACTAAATCTGTATCACGATACCCAGGAGCAGGTTCTTCAACATAAGCATTAGCTGCAGGAGACCAGAACTTGACCATCGGGACGCCACTTGCTGCATTGACACTTGAAATTGTAGCTCCTGTTGCTAGGAGTGATAAAACTGCTGTAGTCGTTAAAACGATTTTTTTCATAATTTTTGTATTCCTTTTCTTTTTATCTATTTTTTATAATCTTATCCTATACCCATTCTCCATTGTAATTGACGCGATAGCCGTCTGGTGTAGTCGTATTGATTGCTAGGGCACCAGAGCTATAGGCATAGTACCATTTCCCAGATACCTTCATCCAGCCTGTTTTCATAGCACCTGAGCTATCAAGATAATACCAACTACCGTTATCCTTGAACCAACCAGTCTTCATAGCACCTGAACCGTCGAGATAGTACCACGTGCCGTTGTCTTTTATCCAGCCAGTTTGCATCCAACCTGAACTATCGAAGTGATACCAGATATTATCTAATTTTGCCCACTGATTGTAAGGGTAAGACCCATCAAGTTGCATAAACCACCAACGAGAACCAGATTGTCGCCAAAAACCCATACCCCTACCAATATCTTGCATTTGAAAAAAGAAACCTGGTTTATTAGTCCCGTTAGACTTACCTTGTTTTGTTTTCTTACTGGTATGAGTTCCGATTGCCTTCAAGTCTTTGTCAAAAAGATTCGCCTTAGTCGCAAATGTTTGAATCTGAGAAGAATTTGCTTCTGTATATTGAATGGCCTTTCCATAACCACCAGCTAATTCTTCAGAGCCACCAGATGATGTTCCGAAACTTTGTGCAACGGTAATCCATCCATTTTGAGTGACAGGGTTTTCAAAGGCTGCCAAACCCATATAGGTCAATTCTGAATTGATTAAGGATTCGTAGTGTCCAGTTTGACCAGATACACTTGCCCCACTACGAGATTTGACGTAATCTGCTTTTTCGTCATACCATTGATTAATAGCTGTCATAAATCCATCATAGTTCCAAGCTAAGTTTTCGGCTAGTGAAAAATTCCCTGAAGGCCAGGCACTCCAAATATCTTTATTAGATAAACGTTTATGATGCCTAGTTACAGAAGCTTCTGCTGCCCGAACGAAGGCTGTTTTTTCTAGTTCAGTTGACCATTTGATCGGAACATAGCTAGTAACTAGACCTTCATCTGCTGCCTCTTTTCGAATAGCATTGATACGATCTAAGATAGCCTGTTTATCTGGCGTTAAGAAAGTCCCTTCAATCCCAACTAGAGTAGTACCAGAAGAAGTACTAGTGACCTCAGAGTTTAAGATATTGTAGGATTGACCTTTGATTGCTTGAGTGGAAACCAGCCTATCATTAGCAACTACTGATTGTGATGTAACAATTCCTACCCCAAGAAGTGATAGAGCTGAAATCGTTGCAAGTGTGAACTTTTTAGCTTTGGTGTCCATTTCGTGTCCCCCTATTTTTATTTATTGTAAAATAATCAGTTTGTCCTAAAATCTAGACTTTTTTGGACAAACTTGATAAAATGGAAGTGTAATAATAATTGGTCAAAATGCTGGATTTTAGAACCTTTTTTCTAACGAAAACGCTTCTAAAATAGACTGTATTTTCTGTCCAAAAAATCCTAGGTTTTTTGACAAGAACTATGAATTTTTTATCCAATTGTGAAAGGTGCTTTTTGATACTCCTAAGATGTCTGCACCTTCTCGTAAGATTATTTCTTTTTTCTTATATTGAGCTATCACATCAGGGAGATTATTCGGAACAACCAATTTTGGTCTGCCGAATTTCTTCCCTTTTTTCTGTGCTTCCCGTATTCCTTCCATTTGTCTTTGTTTGATTTGTTCTCTTTCAAACTGTGCCACATAAGATAGGACTTGTAAAACGATATCGGAGATTAGTTTTCCTGTGATATTATCATTGCTATTCTTTGTATTTAATAAGGGGAAATCTAAAACAGTTATATTTACTTTCTTTTTCTTAGTAATTGCTTGCCATTGTTCTAAAATTTCATCATAGTTTCTTCCCAACCTATCAATTGATTTAATAACCAATTCATCATTTTCTTTCAAGGTAGTTAATAATTTTTGATATTCCATTCTGTCAAAATCTTTTCCTGAAACGTAATCAATAAAAATATTCTCTTTTGATAATTTGTTTTCTACCAATGCTGAAAATTGCCTATCAATATTTTGTTCTCTTGTAGATACTCGAACATAACCGTAACGCATAAAAACTCTCCTTTTACACTTATTGTAAAATATAAAAAAGGGCAAAATGCCCTCAAGGAGTAGTGTATTCAATTTCTAGCAATTATATATTAGTTCAAACTGGTTCATCAAGCCTTAAAAGTATGTAAAAAATCACAAACTAAGACCTCCTTCATTCCTTTTCTTCAACTTTCCTAATTTCTATACCTATTTTTTATCAAAAATACATGTAAAACTCCAAATGATGCAAATAGACACTTCAACTGCACTTTTTAGCAAAAAATAGGCAGAACAAACGTCCTACCTACTAAAAATATGCTATTTTGAAAGGAAATTGATTTTTTACTGACACCCTAGGCAAGCTTGGGACAAATAAATCATTGATAGCAACATTTACGACATCCTATTTAAAGTTACTTCAATTTCTAATGTCCCCGCTATTTATAAGCCACCTCTGGTATGATCTATTCATAGTCAGAATAGATAACACCGTTCTAAATTACGATTCATAGTTACTCCTTTTTTGATTCGCTACTGCAAGATTCCTATTTACCTGATAAGAGGAGAGATGGTCCTCTTTACATGTGCAAGATAATTTTGAATCAGATTCATCATTTATCGTTTTGATTATTTTTTGACAAATTTTTCTGTTTTCTTCTCCGAAGACTTTAAAAATTTTTTTCTAATTAGATCATCCATATAGGGACCAAATATACCAACTACTAAACCAATAATAAAACTTTTAAAATCCATAATTACCACCAACATGTCGCTGCATAGGCCACACCTCCAAATATAGCTCCTCCCGCAGCACCAGTTGCTGCACCTTGCCATGTTCCTGTTTTAATTCCTAGCTGAAGACCTCGTGCTGCTCCTCCTCCAACACCTGCTTTGGCAAAATCTCCCCAATTGCATCCGCCACCTTCAAGGCAAGCAAGTATCTCAGTATCCATAATTTCAAATTGTGACATCGTTTTTGTATTCATAACGAATGCCTCCTTTTTTATTTTAATGCTTGTCTTGTTGCAAACTTGACAAGTTTGGTATAGCAGTGTTTATTAAATTGTTTCATCCAAATCTTGAATTACTGAAATAATCATTCCCTGTATTCCTCTTATTTATCTATTCGAAAACGAATTCAAAAATATAATATATGATATTCATTTTAATAAACTATATTAATAAAATGCATTGTAAACATTTCGCCCAAATGATCTACCAGCATTATAGATACCACCGAAAAATCTTCCCGTACTATCAATCACTTTGTGGACATCGATGTTAATATTACCTCTCCATGACACTCGACCACCCTCTACTGTTGCCAAATCTTTTTCTGTAAGACTTGTAAATTTTTCTTCAATTTTTATCATATTCATTATGTCTGTTCCTCTTTATCTATAATTTTTTATTGAAACAAATAATTGTAAATTGTTTCGCCAAACTTCTGCCCCGCCCAATAAACCGGTCCTAAAAGTAATGTCCCTAAAGCATAAATCCCAACTACTCCAACTATGAAAATGAATACTTTCACAGGAATTGACTGCAAACTGTAAAAATTCTCTACCCTAGTAATCCAACTTTCTATTATGCGTTCCATCAGCGCTCTTCCTTCCCTGTTAACGTCCACGACGCTTAGCATGTGCTCCTGAAGCACCATCTACCGCACCCAATAAAAATGTTCCTGCAATTGCGACTCCTCCAACTACTACCAGACCAAATAGCAAGCCTCCTTCTACATCGGCCAATTCCTCATGACTCATTACATGAAAATTATTTTCCATATTTTTAATTTGTTCCATCTTATTCTCCTTTTTTGATTCTTAACAATTGAAAAAGGTAGTTATTTGTATTTCCTTTTTCATATATTCTGTTCATTGTTGTAGGTAAGCTTCACTCTCTAAATATTATCTTAGAATCCAAATAACGCACGACGTAAAATGAACCCCACCATTAAACCATGTTGGTAACTTGCCTCACTACCACCCACCAGCAAGGCTAAGTCGCTTTCCTTTAATACTTCAATAGTATACTTATCATTCATTTCATTCATCTCTTATCCTCCTAAAAACCAAAACCTCTACGAAATCCAATGTACCAATCTACAAGGGTCTTCGTCCAATTTTCTCCACCTTGAATATCGGTCAATTCTTCCGAAGTTAGCTCAACAAATCCGTAATAATGTTCTTTCATTATTTTATTCCTTTCGTTTTCCTCTTACTTATTTATTCGAAAAATAATTCGAAAATGTACAACTAAATTAAATTTTATTTAAAAAATAATTTAATGTACCATGAATAGAAAATCGGTAGATACATAAACCAGGCTCCTTTCTTTTTCCTCTTACTTATCTATTCGAAAAAGAAGTCGAAAGTGTACAACGAAATTAAATTTATTTGAAAAATAATTTAGTAAACCACGGATAAAAAATTGGTAGATACATGAACTAGGCTCCTCTCCTTTTCCTCTTACTTATCTATTCGAAAAACAATTCAAAAATAAACAACTAAATTAAATTTTATTTGAAAAATAATTTAATATACCATGAATAGAAAATCGGTAGATACATGAAGCAAACTCCTTTTCTTTTCCTCTTACTTATCTATTCGAAAAAGAAGTCAAAAAATAAGAATATCAGAAAATTTTCCGATATTCTTATTGATAAACTCATTCAAATCTAACAGATATTAGACATTAAGATATTTTTTAAGGGTTCTTCTGGCTGTTCGTGATACGGGGAAATGCAAGCCTTCTAACAAGGTCACTTCTGTGGCAGTCATCTCTTCAATAGCCTGTAAACTGACTAACGTATTGCGATTGGCATAGACAAAGTAATCTTTTTCAGCCTTGGCAGCGATATCCTTGAGACTGCCATAAATGGTCTTGATAGAATGATTGGCATAATAGACCTTGATACGATGGGATTCCACTGAAGTTTCAAAGGCTAAAATTTCATGGTAGGGCAGAGTGAAGCCCCGTCTTCCCTCAAAACTATAGGTAAAGAGACGCATATTTTCCCTCTTATCTACTGCCAGTACATAGTCCAGACAGCGCTCCAGCTGATGACAGTAGTCCGCCTCTGGCTGATCCTTGGAAATAAAATCCAAGGCAGACAAGTGGTAGCGAAAAGCTAGAGGTAAGGCCTCCGAGTGCGTGGACACAAAGACAATGCTTGTAAAAGGATCCCGCTCCCGAACCTGTTGAGCAACCTGAAAGCCCCGTTCACGCTCTCCATCAATCTCTAAATCTAATAAATAGAGCTGGTAATGGTCAAAATACTGAGAATACTTTTCAACATCCCCATAGTTTTTGGCAATATCAATTTCCAATCTTAAATTGCGAGAGCGACCGATATCTAGTAAAGTCTGCTCTATCCGTCCTTGCTGGACTCTATCGTCTTCCAAAACTAAAATTCTCATTCCTCTCCCCCTCGTTTCTCATCCTTAAATGGCAATTCTAAATCTTGTCTAAAAGTCGTCTCTCCTAGCTGGGTATCTAAGTTTAAATCATAATGAAAAACCATGTCCTCCAAGGTTGCCAAGCCCAGTCCACTGTGGTTATCCTTGGTAGAGTAACCCTTTTGACTGAGAATACTGGGATTCAGTTCTTCTTTCTTACGAGTGTTTTCAATGATAAAACGGACACTCCTATCACCTGCCAATAAAGCAACCCGAATCTGCGGATTTTCAGCCTCACTGGCTGCTTCTAAAGCATTTGTCGTGAGGATAGAGAGGATACGGATAGCCTCCAACATAGGCAATGCCAGCTCTTCGACAACCCCCACCGTCTCCAAACTAAAATGAATTCCCTGCTTATCTGCCACAATCATGGCTTTTGCCAAGGTATTGCGAATAGCTATATCATGGATATTGTGAAGATTAAAGACCGTGTAATCCGCCTTCCTCAGCTTTTCATTAGTCTTTAGAAAGACATCTTGATAAATGGTAGATACCTCAGCCATGTCTTGATTTGCTATGGCAGGCTCCATGCTGGCGACAATTCCCGCAAAATCATGACGGAAACCTCGAACCTCATCATAGAGATGTCCCAACTTATCCACCATTCCTTGCAAGGAACGATTTTCATCTTCCTGTCTCTGAATGGTCTGCTCATCACGATAAACCTGCTCCAAATGCTTGATGTAAAAGAGCCAAGAGAAAAAGAGAATGAAAATCAGGAGAGAAATGGTCGTATCAAAACGAACGTAGAACGAACTATTTCTATTGGTCATAAACGAAGAGAATATCCTAAATCCAGTCAGAGGTAGGATAATGAAAAAACTCTTATAATAGTGGGTTTTGAAAGCATCTGAAAAGAATAAATCCAAATCCAAAGAACAACGTTTCATAATTGTAGAACATAGAAATATTGATAATAAATCAAATACAGATCTATATAAAGTGGAAAACGAATCTACAAAACAACAAGGCTCACCAGATAATACACGAATCCAAATTGTCAAAAATAAATAACGAATACTTTGAAAGAAGAGAAAAAGATACAGAGAAAGAAAAAAAGCTTCCCCTTTTCCCTTGTGCAATACTAGTAAAAAAATACAGTAAAAGAAGAGAATGATTCCTATATGAAATAATTCTCCAAATGTTTGGCGAGCAGATAAACTAATTAAAAATACAAGGACCCAATAACGTTTTTTATAAAATTCTGGGGAAATTTGAGCACCCAAATAAATAGTAGGAACCATGGTTGAAACGACTACCAACAGTATATATAGCACAGAAACTAAGAATTCTAAAATAATCATAAATAAATCTAATCTCTAACGAATACTGTGAATTTAAGCAAAGTGTCTACCCGTACTAAATAATTTATCGCACCATTTTACGGTATCTTCAAAAATCCCTCCACCATTCACTTCTTCCAAAACCTCTGGAGTTAACTCTTCAAATTGTTCCAATTCTACAAATGTATTTTTCATTTCCATGACAGACTCCTTTTCATTATTTTATAGATAACTCTATCCCCTGCTCCATCTACAAAAGGCTTTAGTTTCCTTTTAAAATACAAGAAATCTAAAGCCTCCTGAAAATGGTATATTGGTTAGAGCGTTAACGATTAGTTGTGAAAATGTTATTTTTATTTAACCACAACCACTTTATAATATTCGTTTGAGTGTGGAGATTCAATTTTAATTTTTTCACCATATAAACCATCGATTTCTTTATCCAGATAATCTGAAACTCCTGATGGCAAGCGTTTCATCTTAAGAATTTCACCAGATTGATCCGCATAGGCTAGGATGTGATAGTGGGTTGTAGCCATACCATCATCAATCAATACAAAGTAACCTGTTTTGAGCTTACCTTGCTCATTTTCTAAATAGTATAGTTTATTGTTATTGATTGTAAAGTGGGTAGCTCCAAGACGAAGTCGTGCACCTGGATTTTCTAAATAGACATCATTGCCAACTTTTTTAATCTCTGAATAGGTTGTCATTGCTGGGATATTAATCACACGATGTCCATTTTCATCAAAGTAGTAGCGATTTGGTAAGTTTTGGAAGTTCTGTAAAACTGCCTTAGGATCAATTTCTTGTCCTTCTTCTTTATTATCCACTAAAGCTAAGGTAGTATTTGCAACCTCATCTCCATATTTATTAGAAAACTTCTTGAACTCTGGTCTGATATACCAAGCATTTTTTTCAATAATAACATCGTCACCTTTAGCATTTAGCAAATATTCTTGCCCATCTCCAAGTTTGACAATATCATGAATACTGTATCCAGCATCTTTTCTATTTGCTAGATAGCCATCCTTACCAATGACATAACTTTCCCCATCACTGGCTAGAACAGCTCTATCTGCAACCATAGCACCTGATTTTTCAAAGTAAGACCATTTACCATCTATGAACTCCCAACCTGTCATCATAGAACCACTAAAATGAAGATAGTACCATGTAGACCCTTCTTTGTACCAACCTGTACGCATGGCGCCACTATCTGCTAGTGAGTACCATGTGCTACCTTCCTTGTACCAGCCAGTACGCATGGCGCCACTATCTGCTAGTGAGTACCATGTGCTACCTTCCTTGTACCAGCCAGTACGCATAGCGCCACTATCTGCGAGCGAATACCAAGTGTTACCGTCTTTGAGCCAACCTGTCTGCATTTTACCAGTGATGTCGAAGTGATACCATGACCCAGCATTTTGTACCCATTTATCCTTAGCTAGACTGCCATCTTGTGAAAGATTCCAGTCAGCACCATTTTTAACCCAAGTATCTGCAGCCTGTGCTTGGTTGATAGACAAAAGTAGACCAGCACCTGCAAGCAAACCAAGTGTAAGTAGTTTAGATTTTTTCATAGCCATTTCCTCCTTTATTGAATAGCTATAAGAGGGCTTCCCCTCTTTATTTAGCTATATTCTAATACTTTTCATTGTCAAAGTCAATAATATTGTGAAAAATTAGACAATATTACCAATATCTACGAATTGTATTTTGAGTAATACCGTATTGATTCATATAAGAAACATATTGACCTGGATATGGAGCATGAACTACCTTTCCACCACCAACATAAATACCTACATGGTCATTTGTCTCTTCACTATTATACAAAATCAAATCTCCAGCTTGTTGAGAACCATTACTTATATAGCTTCCTCCTGTTGCTTGACCATAGGTTACTCTAGGAATACTAATATCAAACTTAGCATGAATAGCCATCGTAAATCCTGAGCAATCTACGCCACTATTCAAATCTGCCCCACCCCAAACATATGGGATTTTTCCTACAAATGTCTCTGCGTATTCACCAAGTGCCTGTCCACGATTTTCTACCCATACACCACTGGCTCTAAAGAAGTATGGTGTACCATTCACACGTTGATAACCAGTGACCATAGCACCACTAGCAGATAAGTAGTAATAATTACCATCAGGTTGAATCCAAGTATTTTCTTTCATCCATCCTTGGTCATCAAAATAGTACCACTTGCCATCTAATTGTTCCCAATTTTTAGCATACCCACCTGAACCGTATTTAAACCACCATTTACCATTGGTTTGCATCCATGTTCCTTTCGGATCACGATATTGATTGAAAGCTTTCTTCTCTTGATTTCCCTCTGCTTGGGTTTCTTTATCTTCAAAACCAATCAATTTTACTTGATCAGCTTCTTCAGCTTTTATCTTGCCTTGATTAACTAATTGAGCAATCGCTTCTTTCTCACTTGCTGATGGGGAATCAGCATAGGCTACCGTAGTATTTGCTAGGAGAACGCCTCCTGCAAGAACTAACAAACTAGAATAAAGATATTTTTTCATCATAAAAATCCTTTCTTTTCTCCTTTTTGGAGATTGATTTTTTCTGACTCCATTATATCCCTTATTTGTCCTCAGATTTCTACTGTCCCTAGAAAGACTAAATCTGTTCCTAAACGGTCACTTATACTCAATGAAAAT
>NZ_VMLO01000033.1:0-15868 GCF_013276735.1 Streptococcus sp. 1559 | reverse complement strand
AGCAAACTCAAGCCGCTAATAGCTGAAGATAAAGCCTATAACCATGCGCTATCTAAGGAGAGAATCAAGGTTGAGAGTATTTTTGACAAAGTATAGTAGATTGAAACTAGAATAGTACACCTCTACTTCTAAAACATTGTTAGAAATCGATTTGACTGTCTTGATTGATTTGTCCTGTTCTTATTTCATCTCACTATGAAAACGTTTAAAATATTTTCAACAACCTATCGAAATCATCGTAAACGCTTCGGATTACGAATGAATTTGATTGTTGGTATTATCAATCATGAACTAGGATTCTAGTTTTGCAGGAAGTCTATTTACTCTGTTTTTGATTTAGAAGATCGTATCCTAGCTCAAGATGGGTATGAAGCAAAATGGTATAACTGGTGTGATGGTTTTAATCAAGCAGCAACTCTTTTGTTGAAAAGGTAGTGCATTGTGTCTTGTTCCTTATTATAAGGTCAATCATTGTGAGGAAGCTTTTGCTTGGTATCAGGATGTGAACTTGGTTTACCTCGTAGATGGGGTGAAGCTTCCTTACAGTCAAGCGACCTTGGAAGCCATGTATTTCTATTTGGATCGGCATGGTGAGCCTTTTTGGATTGAAGTCAAGGAGAAGGGAGAATGGTTTCCAATTGGGGATATTACACTATCTCAGGATAATCTCCCCATTGTGATTGGGAATTCCGCTTACCAACATCGAGGACTTGGAAAAAAGATTCTAAGTGCTTTGATTGAATTTGCTTGAGTAAAAGGATGGAAAGAATTGAGAGTTAAGGAAATCTACACCTACAATCATGCTTCTAGGAGGTGTTTCAAGTCGCTTGGATTTGTGGAAAATGGAGCAACAGAAAAAGGAAGGAGTTTTATATTGGAATTAGTCTAATCCTGCCACTTTCTCCCCCTTAACCTTTGACTATTCCGCAAAATTATCGTAAAATAAAGAGTAAATGATAAAATGAGGTCAGAGTCTGTTTGCTCTGGCGATAGTAGTATAAATGAGGAGAAACGCTTTGGAATTAGAAGTATTTGCTGGGCAAGAAAAAAGTGAACTATCTATGATTGAGGTAGCGCGTGCTATCTTGGAACTTCGTGGTCGCGATCATGAGATGCATTTTAGCGATCTTGTAAATGAAATTCAAAACTACCTTGGAACATCAAACAGCGATATCCGCGAAGCTTTGCCTTTGTTCTACACAGAGTTGAACTTTGACGGTAGCTTCATCTCACTTGGGGACAACAAATGGGGTCTTCGTTCATGGTATGGTGTGGACGAAATCGACGAAGAAATCATCGCTCTTGAAGAAAATGACGACGATGAAGTAGCACCAAAAGCTAAGAAAAAACGTGTCAATGCCTTTATGGATGGTGATTCAGATGCCATTGACTACAATGCAGATGATCCAGAAGACGAAGATGCATACGAAGCAGATCCAGCTCTTTCATACGATGATGAAAATCCAGATGATGAAAAAAATGAAGTGGAAGCTTATGATGCAGAAATCAACGAAATCGCTCCAGATGACTTGGGAGAAGATGTGGATCTCAACGAAGACGACGAGTTTTCAGATGATGATGCTGAAATCATCGAGGAATAAAAGTTAGCTATTGACAATTATCCTATTTTTAGGTATCATATTGTTCGGGCACCTCTTTTAGAGGTCGGAGCTCCCTAGTTCTTAGGGAGCTATTTTTGTTTTTACAAGAAGTTATCTTCTTGTATTTTATACTCAATGAAAATCAAAGAGCAAACTAGGAAACTAGCCGTAGGCTGCTCAANNACTGACAAAGTCAGGAACACATATCTACGGCAAGGCGACGTTGACGCGGTTTGAAGAGATTTTCGAAGAGTATTAGTTGTGAATCTGGTGCAGTCGTCCCAGATTATTCTTATTAGTAGGGTCTTGTTTTCTATGTCCCCACGTAGTTAGCAAGACCTTGAGCACTTTAGAAAGAGGAATCTATGTCTACGAAATATATTTTTGTAACTGGTGGTGTGGTATCGTCTATTGGGAAAGGGATTGTGGCAGCGAGTCTGGGCCGTCTCTTGAAAAATCGTGGTCTTAAAGTAACCATTCAAAAATTTGACCCTTATATCAATATTGATCCAGGAACTATGAGTCCTTACCAGCACGGGGAAGTTTTTGTGACAGATGACGGAGCTGAGACAGATTTGGACTTGGGTCACTATGAACGTTTCATCGATATCAATCTCAACAAATATTCCAACGTGACAACTGGTAAAATTTACAGTGAAGTTCTTCGTAAGGAACGTCGTGGAGAATACCTTGGGGCAACTGTTCAGGTTATTCCTCATATCACAGATGCTTTAAAAGAAAAAATCAAGCGTGCCGCTCTAACGACCGACTCTGATGTCATTATCACAGAGGTTGGTGGAACTGTTGGAGATATCGAGTCCTTGCCATTCCTAGAGGCCCTTCGTCAGATGAAGGCGGATGTGGGTGCGGATAATGTTATGTACATCCATACAACCTTGCTTCCTTACCTCAAGGCCGCTGGTGAAATGAAGACCAAACCAACTCAGCACTCTGTAAAAGAATTGCGTGGATTGGGAATCCAACCAAATATGTTGGTGATTCGTACAGAAGAGCCAGCTGGTCAAGGAATTAAAAATAAACTGGCCCAGTTCTGTGATGTGGCACCAGAAGCCGTTATCGAATCGTTGGATGTCGAACATCTTTACCAAATTCCACTGAACTTGCAGGCACAAGGTATGGACCAAATTGTCTGTGACCATTTGAAATTAGACGCACCAGCAGCGGATATGACAGAATGGTCAGCCATGGTGGACAAGGTCATGAACCTCAAGAAACAAGTTAAGATTTCCCTTGTTGGTAAGTATGTGGAGTTGCAAGATGCCTATATCTCAGTGGTCGAAGCCTTGAAACACTCTGGCTATGTCAATGATGTAGAAGTTAAAATCAATTGGGTCAATGCCAATGATGTGACAGCAGAGAATGTAGCAGAACTCTTGTCTGATGCGGACGGGATCATCGTACCAGGTGGTTTTGGTCAACGTGGTACAGAAGGGAAAATCCAAGCCATCCGCTATGCGCGTGAAAATGATGTTCCAATGTTGGGAGTCTGCTTGGGAATGCAGTTGACATGTATCGAATTTGCTCGTCACGTTTTAGGACTCGAAGGTGCCAATTCTGCAGAGCTTGCACCAGAAACAAAATACCCTATCATTGATATCATGCGTGATCAGATTGATGTTGAGGATATGGGGGGAACCCTTCGCTTGGGGCTTTATCCGTCTAAGTTGAAACGTGGCTCTAAGGCAGCAGCTGCTTATCATAATCAAGAAGTGTTGCAACGCCGTCACCGTCACCGTTATGAGTTTAATAATGCCTTCCGTGAGCAGTTTGAGGCAGCAGGTTTTGTCTTTTCAGGAGTTTCTCCAGACAATCGTTTGGTAGAAATCGTGGAAATTCCTGAAAATAAATTCTTTGTAGCTTGTCAGTATCACCCTGAACTGTCAAGCCGTCCAAACCGACCAGAAGAACTCTACACTGCCTTTGTTACTGCAGCGGTTGAGAACAGCAATTAGCAAAATCAGAACCTTTGAGAAAAATCTCAGAGGTTTTTTGCATACGATGATATTGCAGTATATCTGAGGTAGGAGTCCTCTGTATGTACCTGCTACCGTTGAAATCAATAGCGACTCCCTCTTGCCCTGTGCTAGTGAATGGATTTTTCAGTATATTGAAATGAAATAAAATTTGAACAAATTAATTCGGAAAGCCAAATCAATTTCTAGCAAAGTTTTAGGAACTGGATTGTATAGTGAATTGAAATAAGATGTGAACAACTCTATCAGGAAAGTCAAATTAATTTATAGAAATATTTTAGCAGTCAAGATGTACTGTTATAGATTCTATATACTATACTTTTTTAATTTAATCCACTATAATAAAATGAAATAATAACAGGATAAATCGTTCAGGACAGTCAAATCGATTTCTAACAATGTTTTAGAAATAGAGGTGTACTATTCTAGTTTCAATATACTATATATCTGCAGAATACTCTTTCAGTTTCATTCAGCCTAGTCTTGCTTAGGAAAAAGCAAAAAGCCATCCAATTATGATGGATAGCTTCTTGGTTCTTAGATTTGTTCTGCAAAAACCTTTTCAGCAAGGTTCATAGCGTGGTCTGATACACGAGTGTAGTGTGAGATGATGTCTATAAAGTTGACCCCAGCTTGTGTTGAACATTCGCCCTTGTTGAGGCGTTTGATGTGGGTTTTTCTGAGAACACGTTCTATCTTATTGATTGCTTCATGACGTTCTACAAGACTGCGTGCTTTTTCAATATCATTGTTTTCCACACTATCCAGAGCATCTTTGATAAAGTCACTAGTTTGACGATAAACTTCCTCTAATTCTTTCAAGGCGGCATCAGAAAATTCAACATTTTTACGTTGAAGATAGTCAGTCAGATTGAGTAGAGCCTCCGCGTGGTCTCCAATCCGTTCCAAATCACGGGAGGAATCAAGGATATTGGTGAGCACTTCGCTTTCTTTTTGACTGAGAGCTTCGCTTGAAAGGGCAATGAGATAACGTGTTAATTGCTCATCGATGGTGTTAATGGCTTCTTCGGTTTTATGCCCTTTTTCAGCAACTTTTTCATCCAAGTCAATGATATACTTATAGGAAAGGTCAAAGGCTTTGGCAGCGTAGTTTCCTAAATGCAAGAGCTCTTTCTTAGCATTTCCGAGAGCGATAGATGGGGCTTGTTTGATGAAATGCTCATCAAGATATAAGGGTTCATATTTGACAACCTCGTCCTCTCCAGGAATAATCTTGGTTACAAAGTAAGCCAGAGCTCCGATAAATGGAAATTGGACAATGGTATTGGTAATATTAAAGGTTCCGTGAGCAAAGGCGATGGTCATTTCTGGTGCTAGATTTAGCGTAGCTTCAAACCAATGAATCAGGGCTGTAAAAGGAACTAGAAAAATAACGCAGACGACTGTTCCGATAACGTTGAAGGCAACATGAGCTCCTGCTACCCGTTTAGCTGCAATATTAGCACCTAAAGAGGCAATGATGGCTGTAATGGTTGTCCCGATATTGTCACCAAATAGAACTGGCAAAGCTCCTTGCAGGTCAATGAGATTGCTGGCGTAGAGGTTTTGTAAAATCCCGATGGTAGCCGAGGAAGCTTGAATCAGTAAGGTCAAGCCGGTACCGACAAAGACACCCAAAACAGGATTCTTACTTAGCTCAATCATATAGTCCTTAAAGACCTGTAAATCCTTGAGTGGAGCCATTGCACCGCTCATAAGATTGAGGGCAAAAAAGATACCACCGACACCAAAGAGGATGCGTCCGATATTATTGACTGTCCGATTTTTCGTAAAAAAGAGACAGACAGCACCGATAAAGAGCATAGGTAGGGCATAGTCACCTAGTTTAAACCCAATAAGAAAGGATGTGACTGTTGTCCCGATATTAGCCCCCATGACAATTCCGATAGCCTGACGTAAGGTTAGGAGACCGGCACTGACCAGGCCGACTGTGATAACTGTTACACCAGAACTAGACTGAATTAGAGCAGTCATCCCAATACCAACCAGAACTCAAAAGAAAGGATTACTAGTATATTTGTCAATGTAAAAACGAAGGCGATCTCCAGCAGCTTGTTGTAAACCGTCTCCCATGGTCTTGATACTATATAAGAATAGCCCCAGACCACCTAAAAAGTGAAATAAAATTTCCTGCCAATTAATGGACATTTCTTTTTCCTCCGAAAAATAATCGCGGAATATCTCCTATTCTATTTTAAAGGATAAAAGTAAATCTAACAAGTGTTAATGTCAAGTTTGTAAAAGAAAATTATAATTGATAAGTGTATTATTTTTAAGAGTTTTTAACCTTATTTTAGATTTGTGAAAACAGCTATTGTTTTTTGTCAAAAAATGCTTTAGGATAAAAATGTGATTATCTTGGTCCCTGTGATTGGGATAAAAATTTTATAAAGAAAGTTAAGCGCTTTCTTTTGTGCAACAAAATCAATTTTTTAGGAGGAGAAAATGAAGAATTCATTTTTTGAAAGACGTTGTCGTTACAGTATTCGTAAGTTATCAGTAGGAGCCTGCTCGCTGATGATTGGTGCTGTTTTATTTGCTAGTCCAGCCTTGGCTGAAGAAACTGCAGTTCCTGAAAATAGCGGAGCTAATACAGAGCTTGTTTCAGGAGAGAGTGAGCATTCGACCAATGAAGCTGATAAGCAGAATGAAGGGGAACATGCTAGAGAAAACAAGCTAGAAAAGGCAGAAGGAGTAGCGATAGCATCTGAAACTGCTTCGCCAGCAAGCAATGAAGCTGCAACTACTGAAACTGCAGAAGCAGCTAGCGCAGCTAAACCAGAGGAAAAAGCAAGTGAGGTGGTTGCAGAAACACCATCTGCAGAAGCAAAACCTAAGTCTGACAAGGAAACAGAAGCAAAGCCCGAAGCAACTAACCAAGGGGATGAGTCTAAGCCAGCAGCCGAAGCTAATAAGACTGAAAAAGAAGTCCAGCCAGATGTCCCTAAAAATACAGAAAAAACATTAAAACCAAAGGAAATCAAATTTAATTCTTGGGAAGAATTGTTAAAATGGGAACCAGGTGCTCGTGAAGATGATGCTATTAACCGCGGATCTGTTGTCCTCGCTTCACGTCGGACAGGTCATTTAGTCAATGAAAAAGCTAGCAAGGAAGCAAAAGTTCAAGCCTTATCAAACACCAATTCTAAAGCAAAAGACCATGCTTCTGTTGGTGGAGAAGAGTTCAAGGCCTATGCTTTTGACTATTGGCAATATCTAGATTCAATGGTCTTCTGGGAAGGTCTCGTACCAACTCCTGACGTTATTGATGCAGGTCACCGTAACGGGGTTCCTGTATATGGTACACTCTTCTTCAACTGGTCTAATAGTATTGCTGATCAAGAAAAATTCGCTGAAGCTTTGAAGCAAGACGCAGATGGTAGCTTCCCAATTGCCCGTAAATTGGTAGATATGGCCAAGTATTATGGCTATGATGGCTATTTCATTAACCAAGAAACAACTGGGGATTTGGTTGAACCTCTTGGAGAAAAGATGCGCCAGTTTATGCTCTATACCAAGGAGTATGCTGCTAAGGTAAACCATCCAATCAAGTATTCTTGGTACGATGCCATGACTTATAACTATGGACGTTACCACCAAGATGGTTTAGGAGAATACAACTATCAGTTTATGCAAAAAGAGGGGGACAAGGTACCCGCTGATCACTTCTTTGCTAACTTTAACTGGACCAAAGAGAAGAATGATTACTCTGTAGCTATGGCCAAATGGCTAGAGCGTAGCCAGTACGATGTCTTTGCAGGATTGGAATTGCAACAGGGTGGTTCTTATAAGACTAAAGTGAAATGGGATGCCCTTTTAGATGAAAATGGCAAACTTCGCTTGTCACTTGGTCTCTTTGCGCCAGATACTATTACAAGTCTTGGCAAGACAGGCGAAGACTATCATAAGAATGAAAATATCTTCTTCACTGGTTACCAAGGCGATCCAACTGGTCAAAAACCAGATGACAAGGACTGGTACGGGATTGCCAACCTAGTTGCGGACCGCACGCCAGCAGTAGGTCATACTTTTACCACTTCTTTTAATACAGGTCATGGTAGAAAATGGTTCGTAGATGGTAAGGTTTCTAAGGATTCTGAGTGGAATTACCGTTCAGTTTCAGGTGTTCTTCCAACATGGCGCTGGTGGCAAAAATCAACTGGTGATAAGTTGAAAGCAAGCTATGATTTTGAAGATGCTTATAATGGTGGAACTTCTCTTAAATTTGCAGGGGATCTTTCAGGTGCGACCAAGCAAGATGTGAATTTGTACTCTACTCGCTTGAAGGTGACAGATACAACCAAATTGCATGTTGCCCACAAAGGAGGCAAAGGGACCAAGGTTTATGTAGAATTTGCAACCAAGAAAGATTATACCTATGGTGATGAAGCTGCCCGTAAAGAATTGACAGTTTCAGATAACTGGACTACCGATGATTTTGATTTGAGTGCCTTGGCAGGTAAAACAATTTACGGTATTAAACTCTATTTTGAAAATGACAAAGACTTAAAAGGTTATCAATTTAACCTGGGGCAATTGACCATCAGCAATAATCAAGATGCTCCTCAGGCACCAACCACAGTAGCTGTAGCCAAACAAGTCCTTAAAAATGCCCAAGAAGCGGAAGCAGTTGTACAATTTACTGGTCATAAAGATGCTGATTTCTATGAAGTCTATGAAAAGGATGGCGATGCTTGGCGCCTATTGACAGGTTCATCTGCAACTACGATCTACCTACCAAAAGTTAGCCGCTCAGCTAGTGCGACTGGTACTAGTCAGGAGTTGAAGGTTGTTGCAGTTGGTAAGAATGGCCTTCGTTCTGAAGCAGCAACTACAAACTTTGAGTGGGGGATGACTGTCCAAGACACAAGTCTTCCAAGACCTCTAGCAGAAAACATCGTTCCAGGGGCTACTGTTATCGGAAGTACCTTCCCAGATACAGAAGGTGGAGAAGGTATCGAAGGTATGTTGAATGGGACCATCACCAGTCTATCTGACAAATGGTCTTCTTCTCAATTAAGTGGTAGCGTTGATATTCGTTTGACACAACCACGCCGTGTTGTGAGATGGGTCATGGATCATGCTGGAGCTGGTGGAGAATCTGTCAACGATGGTTTGATGAACACCAAAGACTTTGACCTCTATTATAAAGATGCGGATGGTCAATGGAAGTTGGCTAAGGAAGTCCGTGGCAATAAAGCTCATGTTACAGATATTACCCTTGATAAACCTATCACAGCTCAAGATTGGCGCTTAAATGTTGTCACTTCTGACAATGGAACTCCATGGAAGGCTATTCGTATCTATAACTGGAAAATGTATGAAAAGCTTGATACTGAGAGTGTCAATATTCCGATGGCCAAGGCTGCAGCCCGTTCTCTAGGCAATAACAAGGTACAGGTTGGTTTTGCGGATGTACCAGCTGGAGCAACCATTACCGTTTATGACAATCCAAATTCTCAAACTCCGCTTGCAACCTTGAAGAGCGAAGTTGGAGGAGACCTAGCAAGTGCACCATTGGATTTGACAAATCAATCTGGTCTTCTGTACTATCGTACCCAGTTTCCAGGCAAGGAAATTAGTAATGTCCTAGCAGTTTCCGTTCCAAAAGATGACAGAAAAATCAAGTCAGTCAGCCTAGAGACAGGACCTAAGAAAACAAGCTACGCCGAAGGGGAGGATTTGGACCTTAGAGGTGGTGTTCTTCGAGTTCAGTATGAAGGGGGAGCTGAGGACGAACTCATTCGCCTAACTCACGCAGGTGTATCAGTATCAGGATTTGACACGCATCATAAGGGAGAACAAAATCTTACTCTCCAATACTTGGGACAACCAGTAAATGCGAATTTGTCAGTGACTGTTACTAGTCAAGATGAAGCAAGTCCGAAAACTATTTTGAGAATTGAAGTAAGTCAGGAACCGAAAAAAGATTACCTAGTTGGTGATAGCTTAGACTTGTCTGAAGGACGCTTTGCAGTGGCTTATAGCAATGACACCATGGAAGAACATTCCTTTACTGATGAGGGAGTTGAAATTTCTGGTTACGATGCTCAAAAGACTGGTCGTCAAACCTTGACGCTTCGTTACCAAGGTCATAAAGTCAACTTTGATGTTTTGGTATCTCCAAAAGCAGCATTGAACGATGAGTACCTTAAACAAAAATTAGCAGAAGTTGAAGTGGCTAAGAACAAGGTGGTCTATAACTTTGCTTCACCAGAAGTAAAAGAAGCCTTCTTGAAAGCAATTGAAGCGGCTGAACAAGTGTTGAAAGACCATGAAACTAGTACCCAAGATCAGGTTAATGACCGTCTTAATAAATTGACAGAAGCTCATAAAGCTCTGAATGGTCAAGAGAAATTTACGGAAGAAAAGACAGAACTTGATCGCTTAACAGGTGAGGCTCAAGAACTCTTGGCTGCCAAACCAAACCATCCTTCAGGTTCTGCCCTAGCTCCTCTTCTTGAGAAAAACAAGGCCTTGGTTGAAAAAGTAGATTTGAGTCCAGAAGAGCTTGCAACAGCGAAACAGAGTTTGAAAGATCTGGTTGCCTTATTGAAAGAAGACAAGCCAGCAGTCTTTTCTGATAGTAAAACAGGTGTTGAAGTGCACTTCTCAAATAAAGAGAAGACTGTCATCAAGGGCTTGAAAGTAGAGCGTGTTCAAGCAAGTGCTGAAGAGAAGAAATACTTTGCTGGAGAAGATGCTCATGTCTTTGAAATAGAAGGTCTAGATGAAAAAGGTCAAGACGTTGATCTTTCTTACGCTTCTATTGTGAAAATTCCAATTGAAAAAGATAAGAAAGTGAAGAGAGTATTCTTCTTACCTGGAGGCAAAGAGGCAGTGGAATTGGCTTTTGAACAAACGGATAGTCATGTTATCTTTACAGCACCACACTTTACTCATTATGCCTTTGTTTATGAATCTGCTGAGAAACCACGAGTAGAATCTAATGGTGCAAATGACCTTGTTACTATCTCAACTAAACCAGAACAACAAAACATAGTCCTTCCAAAAACTACTAATCAACCGGCTTCTGATCAACAAAAGGCTCCTAAATTGGAAGTTCAAGAGGAAAAGGTTGCCTTTGACCGTCAAGAGCATGAAAATGCTGATATACTAGTTGGGGAACAACGAGTCATCATACAGGGACGAGATGGTCTGTTGAGACATGTCTTTGAAGTTGATGAAAACGGTCAGCGTCGTCTTCGTTCAACAGAAGTCATCCAAGAGGCGATTCCAGAAATTGTTGAAATTGGAACAAAAGTAAAAACAGAACCAGCAGTAGCGCCTACACAAGAAAAACCAGCCCAAAATACAGCAGTTAAATCAGAAGAAGCAGGCAAACAATTGCCAAATACAGGAACTGCTGATGCCAATGAAGCCCTAATAGCAGGATTGGCAAGCCTTGGTCTTGCTAGTTTAGCATTGACATTGAAACAGAAAAAAGAAGATGAAGATTAAATATCGAAAAATCTTGTGAAATCTTTCCTTATATTTCCAAAGTGTGATATAATAGTTTCGAATAAAATAAATAAAGGGGTTTTTGTAACATGGCAAAACTTACTGTTAAAGACGTTGACTTGAAAGGTAAAAAAGTCCTCGTTCGTGTTGACTTCAACGTACCATTGAAAGATGGCGTAATCACTAACGACAACCGTATCACAGCAGCTCTTCCAACTATTAAGTACATCATCGAACAAGGTGGACGTGCAATTCTTTTCTCTCACCTTGGACGTGTGAAAGAAGAAGCTGATAAAGCTGGTAAATCACTTGCTCCTGTAGCAGCTGACTTGGCAGCAAAATTGGGTCAAGATGTTGTGTTCCCAGGTGTAACTCGTGGTGCTGAATTGGAAGCAGCGATCAACGCTCTTGAAGATGGACAAGTTCTCTTGGTTGAAAACACTCGTTACGAAGATGTTGACGGCAAGAAAGAATCTAAAAACGATCCTGAACTTGGTAAATACTGGGCATCACTTGGAGATGGTATCTTCGTAAACGATGCATTCGGTACAGCTCACCGTGCACACGCATCTAACGTTGGTATCTCAGCAAACGTTGAAAAAGCAGTTGCTGGATTCCTTCTTGAAAACGAAATTGCCTACATCCAAGAAGCAGTTGAAACTCCAGAACGTCCATTCGTAGCAATCCTTGGTGGTTCAAAAGTTTCAGACAAGATTGGTGTTATCGAAAACTTGCTTGAAAAAGCTGATAAAGTCCTTATCGGTGGTGGTATGACTTATACATTCTATAAAGCACAAGGTATCGAAATCGGGAACTCACTTGTAGAAGAAGACAAATTGGATGTTGCGAAAGCTCTTCTTGAAAAAGCAAACGGTAAATTGATCTTGCCAGTTGACTCAAAAGAAGCAAACGCATTTGCTGGTTACACTGAAGTGCGTGACACTGAAGGTGAAGCAGTTTCTGAAGGCTTCCTTGGTCTTGACATCGGTCCAAAATCTATCGCTAAATTTGACGAAGCTTTGACTGGTGCCAAAACAGTTGTATGGAACGGACCTATGGGTGTATTTGAAAACCCAGACTTCCAAGCTGGTACAATCGGTGTGATGGACGCTATCGTGAAACAACCAGGTGTTAAATCAATCATCGGTGGTGGTGACTCAGCTGCCGCAGCAATCAACCTTGGTCGTGCAGACAAGTTCTCATGGATCTCTACTGGTGGTGGAGCATCAATGGAACTTCTTGAAGGTAAAGTATTGCCAGGTTTGGCTGCACTTACAGAAAAATAATTTCAGCCCGTTAGTCTCTACAAAATCCTGATTTTGTAGAAAAGGAAGAAAACTGAAACGTTAACAAAAAGGTGGCTATGTCACCTTTTTGTGTTAGTGTAGGTATTTGTGACGCGGTGGTGGAGCATCAATGGAACTTCTCGAAGGTAAAGTTCTTCCAGGACTTGCAGCCTTGACAGAAAAATAAGATTTTATAAACAAATCAAAGAAGAGAGGGGTGAAAGTTCCTCTTTTCTTTTGCTCAAAATAAAAACGCTTCCTCTCAACTATTCCTCATAAAAATCACCGATTTATGATAAAATGGAAATAGAAAGTTGAGATTATGAGTTATTTTAAAAAATATAAATTCGATAAATCCCAGTTCAAACTTGGTATGCGAACCTTTAAAACAGGTATTGCTGTTTTTCTAGTTCTCTTGATTTTTGGCTTTTTTGGTTGGAAAGGTCTTCAAATTGGTGCTTTGACAGCCGTTTTTAGCCTGAGGGAGAGTTTTGATAAGAGTGTCCATTTTGGGACTTCGCGTATTCTAGGAAATAGTATCGGTGGCCTCTATGCCTTGGTTTTCTTCCTAATAAATAGTTTTTTCCACGAAGCCTTTTGGGTAACCTTAGTTGTTGTTCCAATCTGCACCATGTTAACCATTATGACAAATGTAGCCATGAATAACAAAGCAGGGGTTATTGGTGGTGTAGCAGCTATGTTAATTATTACACTATCGATCCCGAGTGGGGAAACGATTTTGTACGTGTTTGCGCGTGTATCAGAAACTTTCATGGGAGTTTTTGTCGCAATTCTCGTAAATTACGATATTGATCGTATTCGGCTCTTTTTAGAGAAAAAAGAAAAATAATGTTACATTTTATAACATTATCAATTGACGTTTGTCTTTTTTTAGACTATAATAGACAGAAAGAAGGAAATTGTAAATGAAGGAAAAAGAATTTCGCAGAAATATGGCTGTTTTTCCTATCGGCAGTGTTATGAAGTTGACCGATCTATCGGCGCGTCAGATTCGTTATTATGAAGATCAAGAGTTGATTAAGCCTGATCGAAACGAAGGGAACCGTCGCATGTATTCCTTGAATGACATGGATCGTCTGCTTGAAATCAAAGATTATATCTCTGAAGGTTATAATATCGCTGCCATTAAGAAAAAATATGCTGAACGTGAAGCGAAATCCAAGAAAGCGGTTAGTCAGACTGAAGTACGTCGTGCACTTCACAATGAACTCCTCCAACAGGGTCGCTTTGCTTCAGTACGGTCACCTTTTGGTCGCGGTTAGGCAACCGCAAGTAGTCATACATTTAAGGAGAAAACTCATGCCAATCACAGCTGCAGATATTCGTCGTGAAGTCAAGGAAAAAAATGTTACCTTTATCCGTCTCATGTTCTCAGATATTTTGGGAACCATGAAAAACGTCGAAATTCCTGCTACAGATGAACAGTTAGATAAAGTCTTGTCAAACAAGGCTATGTTTGATGGATCTTCTATTGAAGGTTTTGTACGTATCAATGAGTCGGATATGTACTTGTACCCTGATTTGGATACATGGACAGTCTTCCCGTGGGGAGATGAAAATGGAAGTGTTGCAGGTTTGATCTGTGATGTCTATACAACAGAAGGTGAACCATTTGCAGGTGACCCTCGTGGCAATTTGAAACGTGCTCTTCGTCACATGGAAGAAGTAGGATTCAAATCCTTCAATCTTGGACCAGAGCCAGAATTCTTCTTATTTAAACTGGATGAAAATGGAGACCCAACACTTGAGGTGAATGACAAGGGTGGCTACTTTGATTTGGCACCTACTGATCTTGCGGACAACACACGTCGTGAGATTGTGAATGTCTTGACCAAAATGGGATTTGAAGTAGAAGCCAGTCACCACGAGGTTGCGGTTGGACAACATGAGATTGACTTCAAGTACGATGAAGTTCTCCGTGCTTGTGATAAGATTCAAATCTTTAAACTTGTTGTTAAAACCATTGCTCGCAAACATGGGCTTTACGCAACCTTTATGGCCAAACCAAAATTTGGTATTGCCGGATCAGGTATGCACTGTAATATGTCCTTGTTTGATGCAGAAGGAAACAATGCCTTCTTTGATCCAAATGATCCAAAAGGAATGCAGTTGTCAGAAACGGCCTACCATTTCCTCGGTGGTTTGATCAAACATGCCTACAACTATACTGCCATCATGAACCCAACGGTTAACTCATACAAACGTTTGGTTCCAGGTTATGAAGCGCCTGTTTACATTGCTTGGGCTGGTCGTAACCGTTCGCCACTTGTGCGCGTACCTGCTTCACGCGGTATGGGAACTCGTCTTGAGTTGCGTTCAGTGGATCCGATGGCAAACCCATACATCGCTATGGCAGTTCTATTGGAAGTTGGTTTGCATGGTATTGAAAATAAAATCGAAGCACCAGCTCCTATTGAAGAAAATATTTACATCATGACAGCAGAAGAGCGTAAGGAAGCTGGTATTACAGACCTTCCATCAACTCTTCACAACGCTTTGAAAGCTTTGACAGAAGATGAGGTTGTCAGAGCGGCTCTTGGAGAACATATCTATACTAGTTTCCTTGAAGCCAAGCGAATCGAATGGGCAAGTTATGCAACCTTCGTTTCACAATGGGAAATTGATAATTATTTAGACCTTTACTAATACTAATATAGAAGAAAGATTGCCTGAGGGCAAACAGTCACACAGCAGTCTAAGCCATCAAATACCTATAACCCTTAAAATAGCGATTTCGGTCGCTATTTATTTTTCGAAAAATCCTCTTGACTCTTTTGCGAATTAGATTTATCATCAGACGTGTAGAAGAAAATTAAGGAGTCACTATGGAAAAATTCAATTTCAAAAACAATATCGGGCAAGAAAACAAGTTACTTCAAATCGAAATCTACAAGTTTACTAACTTTTGCAAGCTTCAAAATTACACATCTGTAAATATTTTTTCGAAAGATATATTTGAAGCCATAGTAAATTGAGACTAGAATAGTACACTACATCTGCTAAAAATTTCTAGAAACTAATTTAACTTTCCTAATCGATTTGTTTACATCTTATTTCAATCTACTATATTATCTCAATAAATGATGATGGAGACTGTTTTGTTTGTGCTTGTCGATTTTTGAATCCTGATCGAGCGGAAGAATATTTCTACCGAGGTTGCCAAGGGGAAAATCCTGAAGATATTGAATTTTATGATGAACAATTACAGGCAGAAAAGGTGGAGGTTTTAAGTATTCGATTGGAAGTAAAAAATTGAATTATCTACAATCTCATCAACAATAAACCTATTTCAACCCCATTATCTATAGGCGTATTTTTACGCCTTTTTATATACTTGAAGCACATAAGAAACATTATGGGAAGTTTGCTGATGGAAGTACTCAAGAAATTGATGTTCCTTATGATATTCCTGATACTTGGGAGTGGGTGAGGTTTTCTACATTGGTTGAAATTGTCAGAGGTGGCTCTCCACGACCAATCAAAG
>NZ_VMLO01000032.1:0-22683 GCF_013276735.1 Streptococcus sp. 1559 | reverse complement strand
TGATAAAGTCGGGATTATACCATTTTTTTAAGACATAGTCTTTTATTGGTGAGAGTTATTTATATCAAGGAGTGATTAGAAATAAATTAAAATAATTATTTTTGTTAAGAGGGGCTCTATTCTAGTTTCATGGAAATGATTTTACTAAAGGTTTGTATGCTTTGTCTACAAACATGCTACCTCTATCTATTTTCGGATAAATAGTTGTCTATTATTATTTTTATGCTAATAGTAAAATCTAAATGGTAGCCTACGATTTTTTAGAAAGAAAATGGTACAATATTTCTAAGAGAAAATACAATGGGAGGGAAAATGAGGTTATTACCTATAAGAAAAATATCACGTCAGTCTAAAAGGTTAGCACTTTTTTTGACGTTTTGTGCTGGATATGTGGATGCTTACACTTTTATTGTTCGCGGGAATACCCTTGTAGCTGGACAAACTGGAAATGTTGTCTTTCTTTCGGTAGAGCTAATACAGAATAATGTTTCGGATGTTAGGGATAAGCTTTTAACCTTAATAGCGTTTATGCTGGGAGTTTTTTTACTAACCATTTATAGGGAAAAATTGAGAATTGTGAAAAAGCCAATTCTGTCACTGATTCCTTTGGTAATCTTATCAATAATTATTGGTTTTGTGCCACAAACTGTAGATAATATCTATCTAGTGCCGCCCTTGGCCTTCTGTATGGGACTGGTGACAACTGCCTTTGGTGAGGTTTCGGGTATTGCTTATAATAATGCCTTTATGACAGGGAATATCAAACGAACAATGCTAGCTTTTGGAAATTATTTCCGAACTAAGCACACTCCTTTTTTGCGTGAAGGGTTCATATTTGTTAGCCTGCTTAGTAGTTTTATCCTTGGCGTTGTCTTTTCAGCCTATTTGACGATTTTCTATCATGAAAAGACCATTCTTGGTGTTCCTATTATGATGAGCATTTTTTATATCAGCATGCTTTTTGCCTCGTGGCGGAAAAAGTAAAAGAAAAAGCTTGATTTTAGGTGTTATTACTTGTAAGAAAATAGGAGATATGCTATACTTAGAGAGTTGACTATGCACAATCCTGTGCAACCGCACGAACATCGTTGCTCGATTATTCAAGTTTAAGTGGTTCGTCCCACGATGCTAGGCGAGTCTTCACAAAAAATTCGGGGAAACCCATAAAAATCATAGGAGGTGCATAATGAGCACATACGCAATTATCAAAACTGGCGGAAAACAAGTTAAAGTTGAAGTTGGTCAAGCAGTTTACGTTGAAAAATTGAACGTTGAAGCTGGTCAAGAAGTTACTTTTAACGAAGTTGTTCTTGTTGGTGGTGAAAACACTGTTGTCGGAACTCCACTTGTTGCTGGAGCTACTGTGGTTGGAACTGTTGAAAAACAAGGAAAACAAAAGAAAGTGGTTACTTACAAGTACAAACCTAAAAAAGGTAGCCACCGTAAACAAGGTCACCGTCAACCATATACTAAAGTTGTCATCAACGCAATCAACGCTTAATTTTAAGGAGAACACATGATACAAGCAGTCTTTGAGAGAGCCGAAGATGGCGAGCTGAGGAATGCGGAAATTACTGGACACGCCGAGAGTGGCGAATGCGGCTTAGATGTCGTGTGTGCATCGGTTTCTACGCTTGCCATTAACTTTATCAATTCTATTGAGAAATTTGCAGGCTATGAACCAATCCTAGAATTAAACGAAGATGAAGGTGGTTATCTGATGGTTGAAATTCCAAAAGATCTTCCTTCACACCAGAGAGAAATGACCCAGTTATTCTTTGAATCATTTTTCTTAGGTATGGCAAACTTATCGGAGAACTCGTCTGAGTTCGTCCAAACCAGAGTTATCACAGAAAACTAACACGGAGGAAAACATTATGTTAAAAATGACTCTTAACAACTTGCAACTTTTCGCCCACAAAAAAGGTGGAGGTTCTACATCAAACGGACGTGATTCACAAGCAAAACGTCTTGGAGCTAAAGCAGCTGACGGACAAACTGTAACAGGTGGATCAATCCTTTACCGTCAACGTGGTACACACATCTATCCAGGTGTAAACGTTGGTCGTGGCGGAGACGATACTTTGTTCGCTAAAGTTGAAGGCGTAGTACGCTTTGAACGTAAAGGACGCGATAAAAAACAAGTTTCTGTTTACCCAATCGCTAAATAAAAAGGTTCAGTGAACCTTTTTATCCCGAGCCTTGAACTGTAAAGGCGAGGAAGCTAGAAGTAGCATTAAATAAGGCTTTCCGAGTTTTCGGAGAGCCTGTTTTTTGTTTGGTACCCATACTTTTTAATATAGTAAAATGAAATAAGAACTGGTATCTGGTTTCAAATATTGGCTTGTCATCCCTTCACTTGTCTGAATGGCTTGAGCCGTTCCTTCTGATAAGGAAAAAGATATTCTTTAGCGAGAATCCAAGATAACAGATGGAGAGAAAAATAACCCAGTCTGAAGCACATTAGATGGGAGTTGTTGGAAAGCAGTCATCTAGTTTTTCTTTGCTGCTTTGGCTTTTTCTTTGTCATCAGGGAAAGTGACTTGCTTCAAATCAGGGAGTTTAGGAAATTCTTCAAACATCTTGCCCAAGTTGTCTCATTTTGTAAATTTTACAGCCATAGGTGTACCTCGATTCTAAATTCTACCTTTTCGGCACCAATTAGTAATTTAAAGTTCTCAGGAGTTAGTTGCATTGCTTTTTCATACATAAGCATAGTATGACACTTTATGGTTACCGAACAAGTCTAATCACTCCTTTCAAACTTTTGAAGATGTCCTACAAGTTTTTGAGAAGAATATTGCAAAGTTCATAGTTAAGCAACGATAGAGTGAAGTGCTTTTTGAAAACAGCTACACTTCAGGTGAAAAAAACGACATTTCAGATTTTCTGTTCCAGAAATAGCTATCGCTATGATATAATTATTTTATGATTATTACTATTCCTATAAAAAACCAAAAAGATATTGGCACACCATCTGATTCAGTCGTTGTTCTCGGCTATTTTGATGGCATACATAAGGGGCATCAAGAATTATTTCGTGTTGCCAACAAGGCTGCGAGAAAGGATTTATTGCCTATCGTCGTTATGACCTTTAATGAATCTCCAAAGATCGCTTTAGAGCCTTATCATCCAGATTTGTTTTTGCATATTTTGAACCCTGCTGAACGTGAAAGAAAATTAAAGCGCGAAGGTGTAGAAGAATTATATCTCCTTGATTTTAGTAGTCAATTCGCTAGTCTCACGGCAGAAGAATTTTTTGCAACTTATATCAAGGCTATGAATGCCAAAATTATTGTTGCAGGTTTTGATTATACATTTGGTTCTGACAAAAAAACAGCAGAAGATTTAAAGGATTACTTTGATGGAGAAGTTATCATTGTTCCACCTGTAGAAGATGAGAAAGGAAAGATTAGTTCAACTCGTATCCGTCAAGCTATTTTAGATGGAGATGTGAAAGAAGCAGGAAAACTTTTGGGGGCACCGCTTCCATCAAGAGGTATGGTGGTTCATGGTAATGCTCGTGGTCGTACAATTGGTTATCCGACAGCGAATTTAGTGCTTTTAGACCGTACTTATATGCCAGCAGATGGCGTTTATGTCGTTGATGTTGAGATTCAAAGACAGAAGTATCGTGCTATGGCTAGTGTCGGGAAAAATGTGACCTTTGATGGAGAAGAAGCACGTTTTGAAGTCAATATTTTTGATTTTAATCAAGATATTTATGGGGAAACCGTCATGGTTTATTGGCTTGATCGCATTCGAGATATGACCAAATTTGACTCAGTTGACCAATTAGTGGATCAGTTAAAGACTGATGAAGAAGTAACTCGGAATTGGTCTTAAGAGCTTGAGTAAATAAAACAAAAAAGAGGTTGTCTGTAACCCAAAAGATAGATGATGTAGTCTAACTTTTGAGATCACTACACTACCTCTTTTTATTCTTTTTCAAAGGTGAATCCTTCTCCTAGGATTTCATGGGCTTCTGTAATGGTTATAAAGGCTTGAGGATCGATTCGATGAATCATTTCTTTCATTTTCACAATCTCATTTCTACCGACAATACAGTAGATGATTTTCAAATTTTCTTTACTATAGTAGCCGTGACCAGAAATAAAAGTAACACCTCTTCCGAGGTCATCATTAATTGCCTTAGCAAGTTGGTCAGGACGTTTTGTGATAATCATAAAGCCTTTGCCGGCATATCCTCCTTCACCAATCAAATCAATAACACGAGAAACAATAAAATCAAACAAAAGCGTGTAGGAAACCAATCTCAAATCCTTGAAGATTAGGAGAATCAACATGAGAATACAAAAATCTAAGATAAAGAGCAGTTTTCCTATGGATATATGAGTGTATTTGTTGAGAATACGAGCTAGAATATCAGTTCCGCCAGTTGTACCTCCAGCATTAAAAATAATTCCAAGGCCAATTCCTAATAGGATTCCCGCTATAAGGGCTGTGATTAGTAAATCACCTTGAAGATCAATATGAAGGGGAATATGCTCAAAAAAAGCTAACCAGGCGGACAAAGCTAATGTTCCTAGTAAACTAGAATAGAGGGATTTAGCTCCAAAGATCTTCCAAGCTAGGATGAAAAGGGGAATGTTAATCAGCAGGTTCATGAGGGAAACAGGGATTTTAAAAAGATAAAAGGTGATGAGGGTAATGCCTGTCGCCCCTCCTTCAAAGAGATGATGGGGAACTACAAAATAAGTCAGTCCAAAAGCATAAATAGCAGCACCTAGTAAAATGGTAAAAATGGGGTAAATTTTTTTAATCATAGGACACCTCTTTTCTTATAAGTTGATTATATCAAATTTTACGGAAAATTTGATTGACTCCATTAGGATTTTTAATCTTTTTTTTGATATAATTAGAAGCAAGGAAACCAATCTGAATCCTAAAATAGAAAGATTGATACTATGACAAAAATTAAGATTGTAACCGATTCATCTGTTACTATTGAACCTGAACTAGTAAAGCAATTAGATATTACAATTGTTCCATTATCTGTAATGATTGATAATGTTGTTTATTCTGATGCTGATTTGAAAGAAGAAGGTAAATTTCTTCACTTGATGCAAGAAGCTAAGAATCTTCCGAAAACAAGCCAGCCGCCTGTAGGTGTCTTTGCTGAAGTGTTTGAAAACCTATGCAAGGATGGTAGCCAGATTCTTGCTATTCATATGTCCCATGCTCTTTCGGGTACTGTAGAAGCAGCGCGTCAAGGTGCTAGCCTATCTACTGCCGACGTGACTGTTGTTGATAGTTCCTTCACTGACCAAGCCCTGAAATTCCAAGTTGTTGAGGCTGCGAAGTTAGCTCAAGAAGGTAAAGATATGGAGACAATTTTATCTCATGTAGAAGAGGTTAAAAACCATACAGAGCTTTATATTGGTGTTTCAACTTTGGAAAATCTTGTCAAAGGTGGACGAATTGGCCGTGTAACTGGATTGTTGAGCTCCCTTCTCAATATCCGTGTTGTCATGCAAATGAAAGACCATGAATTGCAGCCAATGGTTAAAGGTCGTGGAGCTAAAACCTTTAAAAAATGGTTAGATGAGTTGATAACATCTCTCTCTGAACGTTCTGTAGCAGAGATTGGAATTTCATATTCTGGTAGTGATGATTGGGCAAAAGAGATGAAAGAAAGCTTACAAGCTTATGTTGAAAAGCCAATTTCTGTTTTGGAAACGGGTTCCATTATTCAAACTCACACAGGTGAGAACGCTTGGGCTATTTTGGTACGTTACCATTCCTAAAAAAATAAAGAAAATGGGAAGAAATAGCGTTTTTAACTTGACCTAAAAGGGATTTTAGGATATGATTATATTTGTTAATTAGAAATTATTTGGAGGAATCGTTAACATGGCAAACAAACAAGATTTGATCGCTAAAGTAGCAGAAGCTACAGAATTGACTAAGAAAGACTCAGCAGCAGCAGTTGAAGCTGTATTTGCAGCAGTAGCTGACTATCTTGCAGCTGGTGAAAAAGTTCAATTGATCGGTTTTGGTAACTTTGAAGTTCGTGAGCGTGCAGAACGTAAAGGTCGCAACCCACAAACTGGTAAAGAAATGACAATTGCAGCTTCTAAAGTTCCAGCATTCAAAGCTGGTAAAGCTCTTAAAGACGCTGTTAAATAATCAGCCTTTAAAAAGCCTATTGTATCAAGCTTTCTAGCTTGGTCAGTAGGCTTTTTAATTATGAAATCTAGTAATAAATAGAGTTAAAAAGTTGAATGCTCCGAAAATATTGTATATATAGTAGTTGAATCTAAAATAGTACGAAACAATTTCTAAAACATTTATAGAAATTAATTTTACTTCCTCAATCGATTTGTTCTCATCTTATTTCAATCCGCTATACGTACGTATATAATGAAAAGAATTAAATAATAGAATTGTGCGATAACTATTTGAAGCAAGATTAGCTTATTAGAAAATCCAACAAGATAGCGAAGGAATCCAATACAAATTTTACATAATTTATTTTATGTTACAAGTTCTTCGCTAAAATACTTACGATTATCTTGAATGCCTTAGGGAAACATGCTATACTGTTTGTATGATTATTTTACAAGCTAATAAAATTGAACGTTCTTTTGCAGGAGAGGTTCTTTTCGATAATATTAACCTGCAGGTTGATGAACGAGACCGGATTGCCCTTGTTGGGAAAAATGGTGCAGGTAAGTCTACTCTTTTGAAGATTTTAGTTGGAGAAGAGGAGCTAACTAGCGGAGAAATCAATAAGAAAAAAGATATTTCTCTGTCTTACCTAGCCCAAGATAGCCGTTTTGAGTCTGAAAATACCATCTACGATGAGATGCTTCATGTCTTTGATGACTTGCGTCGGACTGAGAAACAACTTCGTCAGATGGAGCTGGAGATGGGTGAAAAGTCTGGTGAGGACTTAAATAAGCTGATGTCAGATTACGACCGCTTATCTGAAAATTTTCACCAAGCAGGTGGCTTTACCTATGAAGCTGATATTCGAGCGATTTTGAATGGTTTCAAGTTTGACGAGTCTATGTGGCAGATGAAAATAGCTGAACTTTCAGGTGGTCAAAATACTCGTTTGGCACTTGCTAAAATGCTCCTTGAAAAGCCCAATCTTTTGGTATTGGACGAACCAACCAACCACTTGGATATTGAAACCATTGCCTGGCTAGAGAATTACTTGGTAAACTATAGCGGTGCCCTCATTATTGTTAGCCACGACCGTTATTTCTTGGATAAGGTTGCGACGATTACGCTAGATTTGACCAAGCATTCCTTGGATCGCTATGTAGGGAATTACTCTCGTTTTGTTGAGTTGAAGGAGCAGAAGCTAGCTACTGAGGCAAAAAATTATGAAAAGCAACAGAAGGAGATTGCGGCTCTGGAAGACTTTGTCAATCGCAATCTAGTCCGAGCTTCAACGACCAAACGTGCCCAATCTCGACGTAAACAACTGGAAAAAATGGAACGTTTGGATAAACCTGAAGCTGGCAAGAAAGCAGCCAATATGACCTTCCAGTCGGAAAAAAACTCTGGTAATGTTGTATTGACTGTTGAAAATGCGGCTATTGGTTATGACGGGGAAGTCTTGTCACAACCTATCAACCTAGATCTTCGTAAGATGAATGCTGTCGCTATCGTTGGTCCAAATGGTATCGGCAAGTCAACCTTTATCAAGTCTATTGTGGACCAGATTCCTTTTATCAAGGGGGAAAAGCGCTTTGGCGCTAATGTTGAGGTTGGTTACTATGACCAGACCCAAAGCAAGCTGACACCAAGTAATACTGTACTGGATGAACTCTGGAATGATTTTAAGTTGACACCAGAAGTTGAAATCCGTAACCGTCTAGGTGCCTTCCTTTTCTCAGGAGATGATGTCAAAAAATCAGTTGGCATGCTGTCTGGTGGCGAGAAAGCACGTTTGCTTTTGGCTAAATTGTCTTTGGAAAACAACAACTTCTTGATTCTGGACGAGCCAACCAACCACTTGGATATTGATAGCAAGGAAGTGTTGGAAAATGCCTTGATTGACTTCGATGGAACTCTTCTCTTCGTCAGCCACGACCGTTACTTTATCAATCGTGTGGCAACTCATGTACTGGAATTGTCTGAGAATGGCTCGACTCTTTACTTGGGAGATTACGATTATTATGTCGATAAAAAGGCTGAAATGGAAGTCGGTCTGACAGAGGAAGCTTCAACCAGCAATCAAGCAAAAGAAGCAAGCCCAGTCAATGACTATCAAGCTCAGAAAGAAAGTCAAAAAGAAGTTCGTAAGCTCATGCGACAAATCGAAAGTCTAGAAGCTGAAATTGAAGAGCTAGAAAGTCAAAGCCAAGCCATTTCTGAACAAATGTTGGAAACAAACGATGCCGACAAACTGATGGAATTGCAGGCTGAGCTGGACAAAATCAGCCACCGTCAGGAAGAAGCTATGCTTGAGTGGGAAGAATTATCAGAGCAGATGTAAAGATGGAACATCTTGGAAAAGTATTTCGTGAATTTCGAACAAGTGGAAATTATTCTTTAAAGGAAGCAGCAGGCGAGTCCTGTTCAACCTCTCAGTTATCTCGCTTTGAGCTTGGGGAATCTGACCTAGCAGTCTCACGTTTTTTTGAAATTTTGGATAATATTCATGTGACCATTGAAAATTTCATGGACAAGGCTAGGGATTTTCATAATCATGAACATGTGTCTATGATGGCACAGATTATCCCACTTTACTACTCAAATGATATTGCAGGTTTTCAAAAGCTTCAAGAAGAACAACTTGAAAAGGCTAAGAGTTCGACGACTCCCCTTTATTTTGAGCTGAACTGGATTTTGTTACAGGGTCTGATTTGTCAAAGAGATTCGAGTTATGATATGAAGCAGGATGATTTGGATAAGGTAGCAGATTATCTCTTCAAAACAGAAGAATGGACTATGTATGAGTTGATTCTTTTCGGTAACCTCTATAGTTTCTACGATGTGGACTATGTCACTCGGATTGGTAGAGAAATTATGGAGAGGGAGGAATTTTACCAAGAGATTGGTCGCCATAAGAGATTAGTGTTGATTTTAGCCCTTAATTGTTACCAGCATTGTTTAGAGCATCTTTCTTTTGATAACGCTAGCTATTTTGAGGCTTATACAGAGAAGATTATTGGTAAAGGTATTAAGCTTTATGAGCGTAATATTTTCCATTATTTAAAAGGTTTTGCCTTATATCAAAAAGGACAGTGTAAAGAAGGCTGTAAGCAGATGCAAGAGGCCATGCATATTTTTGACGTGCTAGGTCTTCCAGAGCAAGTAGCCTATTATCAGGAACACTACGAAAAATTTATCAAAAATTAATTTTCCCAAATAAGGGAAAAAATAAAAAGCTCCTTTCAGTTTTGATACAATAGTTTCAAAATTTGAGAGGAGTTTTTATATGAATCGCTATGCAGTACAGTTGATTAGCCGTGGAGCTGTTAACAGGATAGGGAATATGCTTTATGATTATGGCAATAGTGTCTGGTTGGCTTCCATGGGAACTATCGGACAGACAGTTTTAGGAATGTATCAGATTTCTGAACTCGTCACATCCATTCTCGTCAACCCATTTGGCGGAGTCATTTCAGACCGTTTTTCTCGTCGTAAGATTTTAATGACGACGGACCTTGTTTGTGGGATTCTTTGTCTGGCTATTTCTTTTATAAGAAATGACAGCTGGATGATTGGAGCTTTGATTGTTGCCAATATTGTTCAGGCTATTGCTTTTGCATTTTCTAGACCTGCAAATAAGGCCATTATAACTGAGGTTGTTGAGAAAGATGAGATTGTGATCTATAACTCTCGCTTAGAGCTGGTTTTGCAGGTTGTAGGTGTTAGCTCTCCTGTTCTTTCCTTCCTTGTTTTACAGTTTGCAAGTCTCCATATGACGCTACTGCTAGACTCGCTGACTTTTTTCATTGCTTTTGTTCTAGTGGCTTTCCTTCCAAAAGAGGAAGTAGGAGTTCAAGAGAAAAAGGCTTTTACTGGGAGAGATATGTTTGTAGATATCAAGGATGGGTTACACTATATCTGGCATCAGCAAGAAATTTTTTTCCTTTTGCTGGTAGCTTCCAGCGTTAATTTCTTTTTTGCAGCTTTTGAATTTCTACTTCCCTTTTCGAATCAGCTTTACGGGTCAGAAGGAGCCTATGCAAGTATTTTAACTATGGGGGCTATTGGTTCCATTGTGGGAGCTATTCTAGCTAGCAAAGTAAAGGCAAGTGTTTATAATCTTTTGATTTTACTGGCTTTGACAGGTGTCGGAGTTTTTATGATGGGACTACCACTTCCAAATTTTCTTTCCTTTTCTGGAAATTTAGTTTGTGAATTGTTTATGACGATTTTTAATATTCACTTTTTTACTCAAGTACAAACCAAGGTTGAGAGCGAATTTCTTGGGAGAGTACTGAGTACAATTTTTACCTTAGCTATTCTATTTATGCCTATTGCAAAAGGATTTATGACAGTCTTGCCAAGTGTACATCTCTCTTCTTTCCTGATAATTGGAAGTGGTGTTATCATCTTGTCTTGTATATCGTTTATTTATGTTCGAACTCATTTTGAAAAATTGATATAAGGCTGCTTGAGTTTCAAAAATAATTTCAAACTAAGTGTTTTTTCCGCCCTTCTCGTTTGTGAGGAGGGCTTAGTTTATGGTAAAATGGTCTTATGAATAAAAGAATGAATGAGTTAGTCGCCTTGCTCAATCGCTATGCGGCTGAGTACTATACCAGCGATAATCCCTCGGTTTCAGACAGTGAGTATGATCGCCTTTACCGAGAGTTGGTTGAGTTAGAAACTGCCTATCCAGATCAAGTGCTAGCAGACAGTCCGACCCATCGTGTTGGTGGCAAGATTTTAGATGGTTTTGAAAAATACAGTCATCAGTATCCTCTTTATAGTTTGCAGGATGCTTTTTCACGTGAGGAGCTTGAAGCATTTGATGCGCGTGTTCGTAAGGAAGTGGCTTATCCGACCTATATTTGTGAGCTGAAAATCGATGGCTTATCTATCTCGCTGACTTATGAAAAGGGGATTTTAGTTGTTGGTGCAACACGTGGAGACGGTTCTATTGGAGAAAATATCACAGAAAATCTCAAACGTGTTAAGGACATTCCTTTGACTTTGCCAGAAGAACTAGATATCACAGTTCGTGGGGAATGTTATATGCCACGCGCTTCTTTTGACCAGGTCAACCAAGCACGACAAGAAAATGGAGAGCCTGAATTTGCCAATCCTCGTAATGCGGCAGCAGGCACCCTGCGACAGTTGGATACAGCAGTAGTTGCCAAGCGCAATCTTGCTACCTTCCTCTATCAAGAAGCCAGCCCGTCAACTCGTGATAGTCAAGAAAAGGTTTTGAAGCACCTAGAACAACTAGGTTTTGTGGTTAATCCTAAGCGAATTCTGGCTGAAAGCATGGATGAAATCTGGAATTTTATCCAAGAAGTTGGACAAGAACGAGAAAATCTGCCTTACGATATTGATGGAGTGGTAATCAAGGTCAACGACCTAGCAGGCCAAGAAGAACTTGGCTTTACCGTTAAAGCTCCAAAGTGGGCAGTAGCCTACAAGTTCCCAGCTGAAGAAAAAGAAGCTCAACTCTTATCAGTTGATTGGACAGTTGGCCGTACGGGTGTTGTAACCCCAACTGCGAATCTAACACCAGTACAACTAGCTGGTACAACTGTTAGCCGTGCGACTCTGCACAATGTGGATTATATTGCTGAAAAAGATATCCGAAAAGATGATACGGTTATCGTTTATAAGGCTGGAGATATTATCCCTGCCGTTTTACGTGTAGTAGAGTCCAAACGGGTTTCTGAAGAGAAACTGGATATCCCTACAAACTGTCCAAGTTGTAACTCTGACTTGCTGCACTTTGAAGATGAAGTGGCCCTGCGTTGTATCAATCCGCGTTGCCCTGCTCAAATCATGGAAGGCTTGATTCACTTTGCTTCTCGTGATGCTATGAATATTACAGGCCTTGGTCCATCTATTGTTGAGAAACTCTTTGCTGCTAATTTAGTCAAGGATGTGGCGGATATTTATCGTTTGCAAGAAGAAGATTTCCTCCTTTTAGAGGGGATCAAGGAAAAGTCCGCTGCTAAACTGTATCAAGCCATTCAAGCATCTAAGGAAAACTCTGCTGAAAAACTCTTGTTTGGACTAGGGATTCGCCATGTCGGAAGCAAGGCCAGTCAGTTGTTACTTCAACATTTTCATTCAATTGAAAATCTGGCTCAGGCAGATCCAGAGGAAGTGGCTAGTATTGAAAGTTTGGGTGGTGTGATTGCCAAGAGTCTTCAGACTTACTTTGCTACAGAAGGCTCTGAAATTCTCCTCAGAGAATTGAGAGAAGCTGGGGTCAATCTGGACTATAAAGGTCAGACAGTAGTTGCGAATGCGGCCTTGTCAGGCTTGACCGTGGTATTGACTGGAAAATTGGAACGGTTCAAGCGCTCAGAAGCTAAAAGTAAACTCGAAAGTCTGGGTGCCAAGGTAACAGGCAGTGTTTCTAAAAAGACCGACCTCGTTGTGACAGGTGCAGACGCTGGAAGTAAACTTCAAAAAGCACAAGAATTTGGCATCGAAGTTCGAGATGAAGCTTGGCTAGAAAGTTTGTAACAATGACAGAAGAAAGAAAACGTGCGCGTTTAATTTATAACCCAACCTCAGGGCAGGAAATTATCAAGAAAAATATAGCAGAAGTGCTGGATGTTTTGGAAAATATTGGCTATGAAACCAGTGCCTTTCAAACGACTACAGAACCTCTTTCGGCACAAAAAGAAGCTGAGAGAGCAGCCAAAGCTGGTTTTGATTTGATTATTGCTGCAGGTGGTGATGGAACAATTAATGAGGTAGTCAATGGGGTTGCCTCGCTCGATAAGAGACCTCGGCTTGCTATCATCCCAACAGGTACGACTAATGATTATGCGCGTGCCCTAAAAATTCCAATGGGTGATCCTGTTGCGGCTGCTCAGATTATTGCTAAAAATGAGACCATTCATATGGATATTGGACGAGCTTTTGGCGACAAATATTTTATTAATATTGCCGCTGCTGGAACCTTAACCGAATTGACTTACAGTGTTCCAAGTGAAGTCAAGACGCGTCTTGGTTATTTTGCCTATGTTGCTAAAGGCATTGAAATGTTTCCTAAGACCAAGGTTCGTCCAGTGAGAATCACACACGATCAGGGGGTCTTTGAAGGAGAGGTGTCCTTGATTTTTGTTGCCTTGACCAATTCCATTGGAGGTTTTGAGCAGTTAGCGCCTGATACCAAGTTAGACGATGGTAATTTTACTCTGATTTTGGTCAAGACAGACAAGCTATTTGATATGTTGGGCTTATTGATACAGGCCATTAATGGTGGTCAGCATGTCTCAGACGTCAATATCGAATACCTTAAAACTAGCAAACTACGTTTAGAAGTTTTAGATGACCAAGAACCATTTATGCTGAACCTAGATGGGGAATATGGAGGAGATACCCCAGTTGAACTTCAAGTCTGCCATCATCACATCGAATTTTTTGTCAATCGAGACGAGATTAGTCAAGAATTTATTAGTGAAATAGAAACGAATTAAAAAGTAAAAAGGAAAAATAAAAATGTATAACTACCCTATGCGCATTCATTACCATCGCAAGAATGGTGAATACGACACTTGCTCTTTTGTAAAGAGTAAGGATCAACGAATTGATTTACTAACTTACCAAGAAGATTATTTTGGAGCCTTATTTAGCTTTGAACACCCAAGTGCTCATCCCTTAGAAAGCTTGAATTTTGTGGTTCACACAGGCCAAACTAGTAAAGAATATGCTATCCGTTTTAATCACTATCCCCTCTTAACAGAGGTCTGGATTTTGGAAGGCGATGATAGAATTTATTATTCTGAAAATCCTGCAATTGCAAGTCCTTTCTATAAAAATCAAAATCCTTTTGCTTTTGACAAGGCTATCAATAGCGCTAGTTTCGACCACCACTGGGGCTACCAAGGGGAATTGGGTTGCCGTGTAGAGGACAATCAGGCTCGTTTTGCTCTCTGGGCTCCAACAGCGACAGAAGTGCAGGTTGTCGTTTATGAATCAGCTGCTAATGATGCTCCTGTTTGGAAGACCTTTGAGATGGAGAGAGGCAATAGCTACTCTTATAATCACAAGGACAATACAATCGGTGTCTGGAGTTTGGATGTTGAGGAAGATTTGACTGGTAAGGCTTATCAGTATCAAGTCCAATTCCCTCACCACCAAACAGTGACACGCGATCCCTATACCATCGCGACCAGTCCTGATGGCAAACGTTCAGCTATCCTGAGCCATGAAGAAAAGCAAGTTGCAAACTTCGAGGTCAAGCACGGTTCAGAGGCTACTTGGCGCTTGGCAAATCCATGTAAGGCAGTTATTTGTGAAATGCACATTCGTGATTTGACCAAATCACCGACCTCAGGTGTGGATGAACATCTTCGAGGAACTTTCTTAGGTGCTGCACAGACTGGAACAGTTAACCAGTACGGCCAAGCAACTGCTTTTGATTACATCAAGAAGCTGGGCTACAATTATGTTCAGTTGCAACCAATTGCAGACCGTCACAAAGAATACGATGAGGATGGGAATGTAACCTACAACTGGGGTTATGACCCACAAAACTATAACGCGCCAGAAACTAGTTTTTCAACTAATCCAGACGACCCAGCTCAGGTTATTCGTGATTTGAAGACCATGGTTCAAGCTTACCACGATGCGGGTATTGGTGTTATTATGGATGTGGTCTATAACCATACCTTCTCAGTTGTTGATGCACCTTTCCAAACAACTGTCCCTGATTACTATTATCGTATGAATCCAGACGGTACCTTCCAGAATGGAACAGGCGTTGGAAATGAAACAGCCAGTGAACACGAAATGTTCCGCAAGTATATGATTGATTCTCTTCTATACTGGGTTCAGGAATACAATATTGACGGCTTCCGTTTTGACTTAATGGGGATTCATGATGTCAAGACTATGCAGATGATTCGTCAAAGCTTAGATGAAATCGACCCTAACATTATCCTCTATGGAGAAGGTTGGGACATGGGAACAGGTCTTGCACCTTATGATAAGGCTAAGAAAGACAACGCCTACGAAATGCCAAGTATTGGTTTCTTTAATGACAATCAGCGTGATGCTGTCAAAGGTGGAGAAGTTTATGGTGCTATCAAGTCAGGTTTTGTCAGCGGTGCTGCGACAGAGCCAATTCTAGCCAAAGCAATCCTAGGAAGTCGTGAATTAGGAACCTATACACATCCAAATCAGGTGCTTAACTATGTGGAAGCCCATGACAATTACAATCTTCACGATTTATTGGCAACCCTTCATCCAAACCAAAGTTCAGAACAAATCATGCGCAAGGTCGAGACAGCCACAGCTATGAACCTACTCATGCAAGGGATGGCCTTTATGGAAATCGGTCAAGAATTTGGTCGGACCAAACTGGTTGCGACTGGTGAGAATGGTGAGTTGACCCATGATGATAGAGAGCGTGCGATGAATAGCTATAATGCTCCTGACAGTGTGAACCAAGTCAACTGGGATTTGATCAATGAGCGTCAAGACAGTATTGAGTTTATCCGTCAAGTCATCCGATTGAAGACAAAAACTGGTGCCTTTTCTTACTCTAGCTATGATGAAATTTACCATCATGTCTTTGTGCATTCTGCGATTGAACATAGCGGCTGCCTTATCTATGAAGTTCATGGGAAAGAACACCTCTTGGTGGTTGTGAATGCTAAATCAGAACCCTATCAATTTGAAAATGCAGGAAATTTAGCTATGTTGGTAACTAATAGTCGTTCAAAAGAAGATAATGTGTTAGATGATATTAGTCTAGCCGTCTTGAGTGTTTTATAAAGACCATCTATCTCGCTATTCTAACACATCATTGGAAGTGAACGAATAGAAAGAACTTAGCTGATAACTCACTTGTATAGAAAATTTGATAAATATTTTCATCAAACGTGTAAAATCAGGAAATTGTTTTCCTGGTTTTATTTTTTGCTATAAAAAAATAATATTGGTAGCAAAAATACGAACTTTTTGGTATTATAGTAGAGAAAAGAAAGGCGTTTTCACATTTTTTTGAAAAAATATTGCTTTACAATTGAACGAGAAAGTGAACTTTTTGTAGATTTTCAAAATAATTTTAAAGAAGTATAGTAATTTACTTGAATCTTCCCTAAAAAGGTAGTATAATAAATCTATAGAAAACGCTTACAGAGAAAGAGGAGGTATTATGGATAAAAGAGAAGCTTTGCGCACCTTTATGACAGGAGAAAATTTTCACCTTCAGCATTATCTAGGAGCACATAAAGAGCAAGTGAATGGAGAGTATGGCTATACTTTCCGTGTTTGGGCTCCCAATGCTCAGGCTGTCCACTTGGTGGGGGATTTCACCAACTGGATTGAGGGTCAGATTCCAATGGTAAGAAATGACTTTGGGGTCTGGGAAGTCTTTACCAACATGGCTCAAGAAGGGCATATTTACAAATATCATGTCACACGTCAAAATGGTCATCAACTGATGAAAATTGACCCTTTTGCTGTCAGATATGAGGCTCGTCCAGGAACAGGGGCAATCGTAACAGAGCTTCCTGAGAAGAAATGGAGGGATGGACTTTGGCTGGCACGAAGAAAACGTTGGGGCTTTGCTGAACGTCCTGTCAATATCTATGAAGTTCACGCTGGCTCATGGAAAAGAAATCCTGATGGTAGTCCTTATAGTTTTTCCCAGCTCAAGGATGAACTCATTCCTTATCTCGTTGAAATGAACTATACTCATATTGAGTTTATGCCCTTGATGTCCCACCCTTTGGGGTTGAGTTGGGGGTACCAGCTTATGGGTTACTTCGCTTTAGAGCATGCCTATGGTCGTCCTGAAGAGTTTCAAGATTTTGTCGAGGAGTGTCATATCCATAATATTGGGGTTATCGTAGACTGGGTACCTGGTCATTTCACCATTAATGATGATGCCTTAGCCTATTATGATGGGACACCGACTTTTGAATACCAAGACCATAATAAGGCTCATAACTATGGTTGGGGCGCTCTCAATTTTGACCTTGGAAAAAATGAAGTCCAGTCCTTCTTAATTTCTTGTATTAAGCATTGGATCGATGTCTATCATTTGGATGGTATTCGTGTGGATGCTGTTAGCAACATGCTTTATTTGGACTATGATGATGCTCCATGGACACCTAATAAAGATGGGGGAAATCTCAACTATGAAGGTTATTATTTCCTTCAACGCTTGAATGAGATTATTAAGTTAGAATATCCAGATGTGATGATGATTGCAGAAGAAAGTTCGTCTGCAACCAAGATTACAGGAATGAAAGAGCTTGGTGGTCTAGGATTTGACTACAAATGGAACATGGGCTGGATGAATGATATCCTCCGTTTCTACGAAGAAGACCCAATTTACCGTAAGTATGACTTTAATTTGGTGACTTTTAGCTTTATGTATGTTTTCAATGAAAACTATCTCTTACCATTTTCACACGATGAAGTGGTTCATGGCAAGAAGAGTATGATGCATAAGATGTGGGGAGATCGTTACAATCAATTCGCAGGCTTGCGCAATCTCTATACGTACCAAATTTGTCACCCTGGTAAGAAATTGCTCTTCATGGGTAGCGAATATGGTCAATTCCTAGAATGGAAATCTGAAGAACAGTTGGAATGGTCTAACCTAGAAGACCCAATGAATGCTAAGATGAAGTATTTCACTTCTCAGCTAAACCAGTTTTACAAAGACAACCGCTGTCTGTGGGAAATTGATACCAGCTATGATGGTATTGAAATCATTGATGCGGATAATCGAGACCAGAGTGTTCTTTCCTTTATTCGTAAGGGTAAAAAGGGAGAAATGCTAGTCTGCGTCTTTAATATGGCACCTGTTGAACGGAAAGATTTTACAATCGGACTACCCGTTGCAGGAATTTACGAAGAAGTCTGGAATACTGAGCTAGAAGAGTGGGGAGGCGTTTGGAAAGAACATAATCAAACTGTTCAAACGCAAGAAGGACTATGGAAAGATTATGAGCAGACCTTAACCTTTACCCTACCGGCTATGGGAGCTAGTGTATGGAAAATCAAACGCCGCTTGAAATCTACTAAAACCGTCACAAATAAAAACCAAAAAGGAGTAGAAAATGAAGAATGAAATGTTAGCTTTGATTCTTGCTGGTGGGCAAGGAACTCGTCTCGGTAAACTCACTCAAAGCATCGCAAAACCAGCTGTGCAATTTGGTGGGCGCTACCGTATCATTGACTTTGCCCTATCAAACTGTGCCAACTCAGGGATTCATAATGTTGGGGTCATTACACAGTATCAACCTCTTGCTCTCAACAATCATATTGGGAACGGTTCAAGCTGGGGACTAGATGGTATCAATTCTGGTGTTTCTATTCTTCAACCTTATTCTGCCAGTGAAGGAAATCGTTGGTTTGAAGGGACTAGTCACGCTATTTACCAAAATATCGACTATATCGACAGTGTCAACCCTGAGTATGTCTTGATTTTGTCTGGGGACCACATCTACAAAATGGACTATGATGATATGCTCCAGTCTCATAAGGATAATAATGCCAGCTTGACAGTAGCCGTTTTAGACGTCCCTCTTAAAGAAGCAAGCCGTTTTGGTATCATGAACACAGATGCTAACAATCGTATTGTTGAATTTGAAGAAAAACCAGCTCAACCTAAATCTACAAAAGCTTCTATGGGAATCTACATTTTTGATTGGCAACGCCTTCGTAATATGTTAGTCGCTGCTGAAAAGAGCAATGTAGATATGTCAGATTTTGGTAAAAATGTCATTCCAAATTACCTTGAGTCAGGTGAAAGTGTTTATGCTTACGAATTTAGCGGTTACTGGAAAGATGTTGGTACGATTGAGTCTCTTTGGGAAGCGAACATGGAGTACATTTCTCCAGAGAATGCCTTGGATAGTCGTAACCGTCAATGGAAGATTTACTCAAGAAACTTGATTTCACCACCAAACTTCCTCGGAGCAAATGCTGATGTGGAAGACTCATTAGTTGTAGACGGATGTTTCGTTGATGGAACTGTTAAACATTCTATCCTTTCAACAGGCGCGCAAGTTCGCGAAGGAGCGGAAGTTGTTGATTCAGTTATCATGAGTGGAGCTATCATTGGTCAAGGAGCTAAGATTAAACGTGCCATTATTGGTGAAGGTGCGATTATTTCTGACGGTGTCGAAATTGATGGAACAGATGAAGTACAAGTTGTAGGATATAATGAAGTAGTGGGGGTAGCAACAGATGAAGATTGATAAATATTCTGCCATTTTAGGAAACACAGTTGGTTTTCACGATATGTCGACATTGACAGACCACCGTCCAGTAGCAAGTTTGCCATTTGGTGGGAAATATCGTTTGATTGACTTCCCACTTTCAAGCCTTGCTAATGCAGGTGTTCGTAGTGTCTTTGGTATTTTCCAGCAGGATAATATCAGCTCAGTCTTTGACCATATTCGTTCAGGACGCGAGTGGGGCTTATCAACCCTTCTTAGCCATTACTATCTAGGAATTTACAATACCCGTGTAGAAAGTAGCACAGTTGGAAAAGAATACTACCAACAGCTTCTCACTTATTTGAAACGTTCTGGGTCAAACCAAACAGTTTCACTCAACTGTGATGTTTTGATTAACATTGATTTGAACCAAGTTTTCCATCTACATAGTACAACAAAAGGGCCTATCACTGTAGTTTATAAAAAACTAGCTAAGAAAGATATTTCAGAAGTAAATGCAATCTTAGAAGTGGATGAAACAGACCATGTTCGTTCTCATAAACTCTTTGATAGCAAGTCAACAGCTGAAACGTTCAATATGTCTACAGATATCTTTGTCGTTGATACACCTTGGTTGATTGAACGCTTGGAAGAAGAAGCTAAAAAAGAACATCCAGAGAAGTTGCGTTATGTTTTACGGGATTTGGCTGCAAAAGAGGGAGCTTTCGCCTACGAATACACAGGCTATCTAGCCAATATTCACTCTGTAGAGTCTTATTACCAAGCTAATAAAGATATGCTTGAATCGCAAAAATTCTATTCTCTTTTCTCACCAAACCAAAAGATTTATACAAAGGTTAAGAACGAAGAACCAACTTACTATGCTAATACATCTAAAGTAAGCACTTCTCAGTTTGCGTCTGGTAGTATCATTGAAGGTCAAGTTGCTAATTCTGTTCTATCACGTAATATTCATGTTCATAAGGATAGCTTGGTTAAAGATAGCCTGCTCTTCCCTCGTGTTGTTATTGGAGAAGGAGCTCAGGTTGAATATGCTATCTTGGACAAGGGTGTTGAAGTTGAGCCTGGTGTTGTGATTCGAGGAACTGCAGAACATCCAGTTGTCGTTAAGAAAGGTAGCAAAGTAACAGAGGATATTCATTCATGAAAATTTTATTTGTAGCAGCAGAGGGTGCACCCTTTTCAAAAACAGGTGGTCTGGGAGACGTCATTGGCGCTCTTCCTAAATCACTGGTAAAAGCGGGACATGAAGTTGCAGTAATTTTACCCTACTATGACATGGTAGAGGCTAAATTTGGAAATCAGATTGAAGATGTTCTTCATTTTGAGGTGAGTGTTGGTTGGCGCAGACAGTACTGTGGGATTAAGAAAACAGTTTTGAACGGAGTGACTTTCTACTTTATCGACAGCCAATATTATTTCTTCCGTGGTCATGTTTACGGTGATTTTGATGATGGGGAACGTTTCGCTTTCTTCCAACTGGCTGCCATTGAGGCTATGGAAAGGATTGACTTCATTCCTGACCTTCTCCATGTTCATGACTACCATACAGCCATGATACCGTTCTTGTTAAAGGAAAAATACCGTTGGATTCAAGCCTATCAAGGAATTAAAACTGTTTTAACCATTCATAATTTGGAATTTCAAGGACAATTTTCAGAAGGAATGTTATGGGATTTGTTTGGAGTTGGCTTTGAACGTTATGCTGATGGTACCCTTCGCTGGAACAACTGTCTGAACTGGATGAAGGCTGGTATTCTTTATGCTGACCGTGTTTCAACCGTTTCACCTAGCTATGCTCATGAAATTATGACCAGTCAGTTCGGATGTAACTTGGATCAAATTCTTCGAATGGAGTCTGGCAAGGTGTCTGGTATCGTGAACGGGATTGATGCTGACCTGTATAATCCTCAGACGGATGCTCTTTTAGACTATCATTTTAATCAGGAAGATTTGTCTGGAAAAGCTCAGAACAAGGCAAAATTACAAGAAAGAGTTGCCTTGCCAGTTAGAGCTGACGTTCCACTGGTGGGAATTGTTTCTCGTTTGACACGTCAAAAAGGTTTTGATGTGGTGGTCGAAAGTCTGCACCATATCTTGCAGGAAGATGTCCAGATTGTTCTTTTGGGAACTGGAGATCCAGCCTTTGAAGGAGCTTTCTCATGGTTTGCTCAAATCTACCCAGACAAGCTATCAGCAAATATCACTTTTGATGTCAAACTAGCTCAAGAAATCTACGCTGCCTGTGACCTCTTCCTCATGCCGAGTCGTTTTGAACCGTGTGGCTTGTCTCAAATGATGGCTATGCGTTATGGAACCTTGCCATTGGTCCATGAAGTTGGTGGCTTGCGAGATACTGTTCGCGCTTTTAATCCAATCGAAGGAAGCGGTACTGGCTTTAGCTTTGACAATCTATCACCTTATTGGTTAAATTGGACTTTCCAAACAGCTTTGGACTTGTATAGAAACCATCCTGATGTTTGGAGAAATCTACAAAAACAAGCTATGGAGTGTGATTTCTCATGGGATACAGCCTGCAAGTCATATCTTGACTTGTACCATAGTTTAGTTAATTAATAGATAAAATCGTATGATGACTTCATACGATTTTTAGGCTGTTTAGAGAGGAGAAGGTATGTCTCAAGTAAAAGGATTGTGTGTTATGGATGTGGATGGAACCTTAATCCTAGAAGAAGTGATTGATTTGTTGGGAAGAGAGGTAGGTCGTGAGGAGGAAATTTCGCAGATTACAAGTCGAGCAATGCGAGGAGAGTTGGACTTTGAAAGCAGTTTACGAGACAGAGTTTCCTTGTTGGAAGGCCTTCCTATTTCGGTCTTTGATACAGTCTTCAACTCTATTCATCTAACGCCAAATGCCCAAGAATTCATCTCTATTCTCCAACAGAATGGCATTCTAGTTGGTCTGGTGTCTGGTGGCTTTACACCAATAGTTGAGAGATTAGCAAAATCACTTGGCATTGCCTATTTCTCTGCCAATCAACTTGAAGTCAAAGATAGTCTTCTAACAGGAAAATTAGTTGGACAAATTATCAGTCCCCAGGTCAAAAAAGAGACTCTGGAAAAATGGAGAGAGAAACTCAAACTTCCTAAAGAAAGAACGGTTGCAATCGGTGATGGGGCCAATGATTTATTGATGTTGAAGTCGGCGGGACTAGGAATCGCTTTTTGTGCCAAAGAAGTACTCAAAAAAGAAATACCGAATCATGTTGACAAGAGGGATTTTTTAGAAGTTCTTCCTTTGATTGACTGTTTAGAATGAGGGAAAATATGAAGATTGTAATTGCACCGGATTCGTTTAATACTATCCTAAAATCAAAAAACATCT